>JAYUFG010000447.1:0-10272 GCA_043738845.1 Planctomycetaceae bacterium | reverse complement strand
TCATGGCTCGATCTCCCGTGAAACGTGTGAAATCCCCCCATTCTGCCCGCACCTGTGTAGTAGAGCAAATTTTGCACCTACTTTCGAGACGCTTACCCGGCAGGAACGACGACCCCGTTCTACTTTGGCAATTCGCTTAACGGTGACAAGGCGAATTGCAACGGAAATTATCCGTATGGCACGACGACGAAGGGGGCGTACTTAAAATGCACGACGGCAGTTGGAACATACCCGAAGAATGCGTTCGGGTTGTACGACATGAGCGGCAATGTTTACCAGTGGTGTGCGGATTGGTACGACAATTATGACGATGCGACTTCGCCCGCGAACGATCCGCATGGGCCGAATTCTGGCTCGGGTCGGGTGTTCCGGGGCGGCGGTATGGGCGACAACGCCGTGCGCTGCCGTTCGGCGAACCGTAACGGCGGCCTGCCCGATATCCGGATCAACTCCCTGGGTTTTCGTGTGGCTTTAGTTCCAGCGAGCGAGTAACTCGTACACGCGGCGTCCCGCCGCGTGCAAACCAACGCAGCGGATGAGTACGACGAAGAAAGCGGCGAGAGACGCCGCTTGGACAAGTTGCCGAAGGGGTGTTCGGCCCGACACTTATCCATCGACGCCCGACCCAAACCGTTTCCCACGCGAACCGCCTCACTCTATAATCGAGCCGGTTTCAATTTCTGCCTGCTGCTGACGACGAACAATTGACACTGGCGGGCGATTTACGATTGGATAAACATCGCGATGAATGAATATGTCGAAGTTTGTGAACGGGCCGCACGGGCTGGTGGAAAGGTTCTGTTGGACTGGGTCGGTCGATTTCAGGTGCGGGAAAAAGGACCGTCCGACCTTGTGACCGAGGCCGATTTGGCCGCACAAGAAGCGGTCAAAGCCGTCCTTATGGCCGATCATCCCGACTTTGGTTTCATCGGGGAAGAAACGCCCGACGAACGGGATGAGTCTGCCGAGTATCAGTGGATCGTTGATCCTTTGGATGGAACGACCAATTACGTTCATCAAATGCCGGGTTACGCTGTTTCCATTGCTCTCGCGCGGCGGGGGAAAGTTTTGGCGGGCGTCGTCTTCGACCCAATCGCCAACGAATGTTATTCAGCGGCGGCGGGCGAAGGGGCCTTTCTCAACGGAAAGCCGATCCGAACGAGCGACATCACCGAAATGTCGCGGGCACTTGTCGCCGCCAGCTTTGCCGCCAAGGTCACGCCCGACATGCCGGAATTGCAAGAATTTCTGCGGGTCATTATGGTGGCACAGGCCGTTCGCCGGCTGGGTTCGGCGGCGTTGAACCTGTGCTATTTGGCGGCGGGCCGTTTTGACGCCTATTGGGCGGGCGAGACGAAAATCTGGGACATTGCGGCCGGAACGCTGATCGTGACCGAGGCGGGTGGGCAGATCACGGCCCTGGATGGAAGTGAGTTTCAGGTGGTCCGCCCTCGGTTTCTGGCCGCATCGACGCCGGAATTGCACAGCGAAATGCTCAAGCTGGTGGGACGAAAAGTGCCCTAATGTCTGCGAAAGTGAAGTGCGACAACGAACTTCGCCGATTTTTCGCCATTTTCTTTAGCGGGGGATTGAATTCAGAAATCTCCGACTGTACAATTGGCCGAAGATGAGAATGAGTCTCAAAATCCTCCCTTGAGAACTTTGCCTGACATGAATACCCTAGTTTCTCACGAATTGATCCCGTTGCAAAACCTCCGCCGGGGCGAGATCGCCGAAGTTGTTGAGGTTTTGGGGCGGCCTGACTCGATTCACCGCTTGCAAGAACTTGGCTTTCGCAGCGGGATGAATGTGGAGATGGTTCAGCCCGGAAGTCCCTGCATCATCAAACTGACGGGTCATACGCTCTGCTTTCGCGCGGCAGAGTTGTTGCGAGTTCTCGTTCGCCCGATTCCTTACGCGGGATAAAATCTCAAACGCCAATGTCCGATTCGTATCCCGTAGGTCAGGCCTGTGGCCTGACAAAAGTTTGACGTCGAATTAATTGTCAGGTTCATTGTCAGGCCACAGGCCTGACCTACGAGTGGTTTGCAAATCATCGTCCATCGTTTGTTGACTAGCCGTCGCACGAGAACATCACCGAGGACTCCTGTGACTCAATTGGCGGAATTGAAACTTGGCGAAAAGGGTCGTGTGGTTCGTGTCAACGGAACCGACACGCTCGCCGTGCGACTTCTCGAAATGGGACTCACGCCCGGCATTCAAGTTTCGCTCGTGGGAAAGGCTCCTCTCGGCGACCCGTGGGAATTGGAAGTTCGCGGTTATCGACTGAGCATCCGCCGCAGTGAGGCGGAGCGAGTGGAGATCGAGCGAGTCTAGGATTTCTCCCTCTCCCTAACCCTCTCCCGGAAGGAGAGGGAATCAACGACGTAGAATATTCGGATAATTTCTGACGACCATGAGTATTGTTGCTTCTCCCACGCTGACCGTCGCACTCATTGGCAATCCGAACACCGGCAAGTCTACGCTCTTCAACGCGCTCGCTGGCGTGCGACAAAGAGTGGGAAATTATCCCGGCGTGACGGTCGAGAAAAAAATTGGCAACCTCGAAATCGCTGGGCGTCGGTTTTCGATCATTGATTTGCCGGGGACGTATAGCCTGGCTCCTCGCTCGCCCGATGAAATGGTGGCGGTCGATGTGTTGCTCGGTCGGCGAGAGGACGTTGCGCCGCCAGACATCATTGTGTGCATTCTTGATGCTAGCAACCTCGAGAGAAATCTGTATCTCGTGAGCCAGGTTCTCGAACTGGGGCGTCCGACCATTGTGGCCCTCAACATGATGGACGTGGCGAAACAGCGGGGCGTGCAGATCGACATGGGTCGGTTGAGCAAGCAGTTGAACTTGCCCGTCGTGTCGTTACAAGCGAATAAAAAAATCGGCATTGATAAATTCAAGCAGGCGTTGACCTCGCTCAAAAGCGAGCAGCGTCCCGCCGGAGTGAGTCCATTTCCTCCAGAGTTTTGTCGCGAGGTCGAAGCGTTGGAGCAAAGCCTCCAGGGGCAAGAACATGGTTCGCTCCCGCGATACCTTGTCGAACGGCTGTTGCTTGACACGGGCGGATATTTAGAAAAGAGCGAAACGGTCGGGATGAACAGCGAACTTGCGGAACAATTGCACGCAGCCCGCGAGCGTTTGGCAAAAGCTGGCTCTCCCGTTCCCGCCGTTGAGGCCTTGGCTCGATACAACTGGGTTGCGACGGTTTTGGACGGCGTCGTCGAGCGTCCGCCGGAGCGACCGATCACATTCAGCGATAAGCTGGACCGCATCCTCACGCACAAAATTTGGGGCACCGCGACCTTCGTCTTGGTCATGCTCGTGATGTTCCAGGCCGTTTTCTCCTGGGCACGGCCGTTGATGGACGTCATCGAGACGGTCAAGAACTCGCTCGCCGGTTGGGTCGATCAAGATTCGGTGTTGCCCTCCGGTGCGCTGCGCAGCTTGCTCGTCAACGGAGTGATCGAAGGGGTCGGGAGTGTGATTACGTTCTTGCCGCAGATTTTCTTCCTCTTTTTCTTCATCGCGATTTTAGAAGACTGCGGATACATGTCGCGGGCGGCCTATTTGATGGACAAGTTGATGGTCAAGGTTGGCCTCAGCGGAAAATCGTTTATTCCGCTGTTGTCATCGTTCGCTTGTGCCGTGCCGGGCATTATGGCCACGCGGGTGATTGAGAACCGCCGCGACCGTTTGATTACGATTTTGGTTGCACCGCTGATGACGTGTTCGGCGCGGCTGCCTGTTTTTACGCTGTTGATTGCCGCGTTCATTCCGCCGATCGCGATTTTGAAAATTCAACCAAGCTTCCTGCCGAACTGGCTGGTGATCGAAATCACGATTCAAGCGTTGACGATGTTGGGGTTATTTCTATTGGGCATTGTGACGGCAATGCTCGTCGCGTTTATCCTGCGACGCACCATTTTGAAGGGGGAAACGCCTCCCTTTGTGATGGAATTGCCAAACTACAAACGACCCGCGACGGGCATCGTCCTCCGCCGGATGTTCGAGCAAGGTTGGTCGTTTATTCAAAACGCGGGAACCGTCATTTTGGCGGTCGCGATTATCGTCTGGGCGGCGAGCTATTATCCGCATAATACGGAAGCGGTCGAAGCGAAGTTTGGCCCGCAGCGGGACGAGGTCGAAGAAAAATTGGCGAAACTCGGCGAAGCACCTGAAAAAACTGAGCAACGGAAACAACTCAACGAGCAGAAGGAAGAAATCGAAAATCAAATCGCGGGCGAGTATCAGCGGAACAGTTATCTTGGCCGGGCGGGACAATTTATCGAGCCGGTCGTGCGGCCGCTCGGTTGGGATTGGCGAATTGGCTGTGCGGCGATTGCGTCGTTTCCGGCTCGTGAGGTTGTGATTGCAACGCTGGGCGTGATCTACAATTTGGGAAAAGAAGTGAAATCGGACGATGAGCAGGGGATTCGCCGTTTGCAAACGAGCCTGCAAGAGGCGAAGTGGGAAGGAACCAACACGCCGGTATTCAATGTTCCCGTAGCGTTGTCGATCATGGTCTTCTTTGCGCTATGTGCCCAATGTGCCTCGACACTGGCCGTGATTCGCCGCGAGACCAATTCTTGGGGCTGGCCAATGTTCACGTTTACGTATATGACATTGTTGGCCTATGTCGGGGCTTTTCTGACGTATCGGGTGGGGATGTTATTCGTTTAACATTTCCGGCGTTGGGACCGTTGCGGAAGCCGACGTTCAACGAAACCAATTTCTGACCTCGTACAACATTTACGTCCATGAACTTGATTCAACTTTTCAAAATCGCGATCCTGGCCCTGGTGCAAGGGGCGGCCGAGTTGCTGCCCGTCTCAAGTTCCGCCCATGTGGTCGTCTTCAAACGGCTGTTGGGTTATCAAACGAATTCCGATTTTGAATGGGCTTTTTTATTGGTGATGCTCCACACCGGCACAATGTTCTCCGTCCTGCTCTATTTCTGGTCGCGGTGGAAACCGCTTTTCAAATACTGGCCGCAACTTTTGGGAGCGACGATTGTCACGGGCGGGCTGGGATTGGGCTTGGTGAAAGGGATCGAGCATTTCTTCTTGCGCGGTGCCGACGGCGAAAAAAACGGTACGATCGAATCACTGTTTCAACAACTTCCTCTGGTAGCCATTGCACTCACGGCCGCCGGGGTTGTGATCATTGCGGCCGGAACCAAAGAAGCCCGCTCGCCCGGAACCATCGAAACGCTCAACTGGCCTCATGCCCTCATCACGGGCGTGGTGCAGGGAATCTGTATTCCGTTCCGTGGATTCTCTCGGTCGGGCGCGACAATCTCGGCCGAGATGTTCTTAGGAATCCAAAGAATGCGAGCGGAAGAATTTAGTTTCGCCCTGGCGGTGTTGCTCACGCCAGCCGTGATCGGATATGAAGGACTAAAGCTGATCAGAGATCATCAAGAGTCGGTCAAGAAACTTGTCACCTTGCAATCGTCATCACCAGCGGAGGTTGCCCATTCGCTCGCGGGCGACATTGGTCCGTTGTTAATGCCGGGCTTGTTCGGAATGGTTTTTAGTTTTGTGGCCGGGCTGTTGGCATTGAAACTTTTGTCGGCCTGGATGGAGCGGGGCCACTGGCGATGGTTTGGATATTACTGCTTGGTCGCGGCGGCCGTCGTGTTGACGCTGCATTATGTCTTGCCAATGGAAATTAAACCTGCCGCGACGACCACGGTGACAGCACCGGTCGAGTCGAAATAGTTGTAGTTCAGGTACCCCGTATCTGACCACCGAAAATGAGATCGCAAACACGCAATTCTCGATCACACTCCTATTGTCGGGTACAGGGTACCTGACCTACTTGAAAAAACGTTGGTTCCGAAATTCGCCACACTTGGACTAACACACCGATTATGAAATTCGCCATTTGCAACGAGACCTTTCAGGATTGGTCGTTTGAACGGGCCTGTGCTTTCGCCCGCGAGTGCGGTTACACCGGTTTGGAGATCGCCCCCTTCACACTGGGGGCCAGCGCAAGTGAAATCACTGCGAAGCAGCGGGAAGAAGTTTGCAAACAAGCGACTGAGGCTGACTTGGAAATCATCGGGCTGCATTGGCTGTTGGCCAAGACGGAAGGTTTTTACGTCACGAGTCCCGACCCGACCGTGCGAAAGAAAACGGGAGAGTATATCACCGAGTTGGCGAAATTGTGTCGCGACCTGGGCGGCTCGCTGATGGTTTTCGGCTCGCCACAACAGCGAAATATTTTGCCCGGCGTGGCGCACGAACAGGCAATGGATTTCGCAACGGAGATTTTTGAGTCGGCATTGCCGACTCTCGAGTCGTGCGGCGTGACGGTCGCCATCGAGCCGCTTGGTTCGGCGGAGGGGAATTTTTTACTGACAGCGGCCGAAGGAGTGCAATTGATCGAGCGAATCGGTTCACCGTTTTGTCGGCTGCATCTGGATGTCAAAGCGATGTCGTGCGAAGTGACACCAATCCCGGAGATCATTCGCCAAAACAAGTCGCTCCTGCATCACTTTCACGCGAACGATCCCAATCGCCAGGGGCCAGGTTTTGGCGAGGTCGATTTTCTGCCAATTTTTGCCGCCTTGGGCGAAATCGACTATCGCGGTTGGGTGTCGGTCGAAGTTTTCGACTATTCGCCCGGCATCGAACGCTTAGCGAAAGAGAGCATCGACTATATGCAGGACTGTTTGCTGGAGTTGGCGGACAAAGAAGGATAGTTCGAGCGTCTCGAATCATCAGAAGGGTTCGAGAAGAAAAACAAGAATCACGGTCAACGATCCCTCGGTTGGATCAGAATCTCAAAAACGCCCACGCCGAGTGCAGGCAATTTGATGGACGCTGTTCCTTGCTGGAAGTGAAGCGAGGGAGTTTCTTTGTCACCACTGCTGATTAGGCGGGCTTCTCCGTCGGCTACCAGATTATATTTAATCGTAACCTCCTCGGCGCGGCGGGAATCGTTGGCGACGAGTAGATAATGCTTGTCCTTGCTCTCCTTCACACGCACGTGTACGGCGGCGTTCGATAAGGGCGTAAGGGTGGGTTGGATTGCGGCCGTTGGTAGGAGAAGGACATGCTCCAGATCGCGAAGCTCTTTGAGCACAACCCGCAGATTCTCGACCTGTTCGGGATGTTCCTTGGTGTACCATCCTTTTAGTGATTTGGTCTCGGCGTTTTTTGTCCGTTCGTCCCAGTCAAAAAAGCCTAGCCCGTCGGCACCGCTGATGACAGCGAGCCAAGCCATGCAACGCATTTCCTCGCAAGTGGGAATTTTGGATTCGTACTGCGGAATGATTGTCCAAACGGGCTTGCGGCCGGAGACAGCCCGCACGGCGGCCTGGGTCGCATCGACGACCATTCGCAGCGACACATTGGGGATTGGATAAGGATCGGGGCCGATGATGTCGGCACCCTGCGCAGTATCCTGTAAGCGGGAGTAATTATTTTGAACGATGAGGACCGGATGATTTGGCTCCAACATTTTGATGGTGTTGTAGCTCTCGACAAGTCGCGTCAGATCGCCCCAAGGCTCATCGGCCGCATACCAGCCCAAGAGCGATTTATGGTCCTTCGCTGGGGGAATTGAGGAGAGCTTATTGTAATCGCTGTTGGCAACCGCCAGCAGTAGAAGTTGGTTTTTTTCGGCGGCGACCAGGCTATCTTGCAGCAATGAGTTATATATCGCCATGTCTTTGCCAGCATGTTGGCGAAGGTTGAAGTCATTCAGTAGGACGTTGAATCCCAACTCGGCGAGTATCGGGAAATCTTCGGGCATGGAGTGATACACCATCAGTGGAAAGAACTTCTTTTCGTTGTTCGAGATAGTGCGATCATCGCCGATTGTAATCGGTCCATCTGGTTTGACGTTCGCGATGCGGAAGTTTTGCGAGAAGACGCTCCGTCCTTCCACGTTGGCTTTGACGATGATTGTATGCAGGCTATTTTTCCAAGTTGGCAGCTCGATCAGCACGTCCTTTTTCTTATGGGAGTCCAGCGCAACCGACCGTACCGTCGTCGCCTCGCCACTAGCTTTTTCCCAGATGATTGTGGCCTCGATCGGAAGCGGCAGATCAGGGTCGATGTGATCAAATGTGAGCAGCACTCGATCCTGGTACGGAAGTTGATTGACATAGACTTCCATCGACGGGGCTTCGAGGCGGGGTCGGCCCGTGTTCAGCCGAATGGCACCGACTCGGCAATCCTTAAAACCCTGTAAGAGTGTGATCGCGCTGTGTCCATCACAACTCATGCGCTCCGCACCGCGATATCGGTAACGATGGCGGTCGGTCATGCCGTCGATGCGTGTCGTGACTGCACCCAGGCCTTCATCGTAGGCCGTCGTCAACCGCACCCATTTCTTCAGAGGTACGTGCATGAGGCCGTTTATGAGGTCGCCGCCAACAGGGAAGTATTTGAACTGTGTCGGAGTCGTGGTAAAAACTTCTTCGGAAGGTAATACGAGCCAAGAGGTATTCAACTTTCCTTTGCCGATGTCCCAGGCGAAGGAGCCGACCTTGAGGGCCAGGGGCGCGGGCTTGGCGGCGGGTTCCGACTCAAGATAAATCCAGGCGTCGATCATGACACCTCCCTCAAAACTGATCTTGCCATCGTCTTTTAGAACGATACTATTTCCCTCGTCGTTACCGAAATGCACGCACGCGCCCCACGAATCGTCTTGGAGGAATGTGGCACCCGTGACCGTGGGAGTGAAGCGGCCCGTGCGATCGGCCAGCACTTTCTTGGCGGCATCGGCCTGAAGCAGAAACAAGGTGTGTGAATCGGGAGCAAGTTCGGGCAAGTTTCGGTTGCCGGTCGGTTCTGTGCTATGTGCGGTGGTGGCAAACATCAGGCACAGACACAAATAGCTGCTGGCAAAACGGCGCGCCTTCATGGCAAAGGTACTCCTGAACGGGAAATGTATCAGTGCAATCCCAAGAATCGAATGTTGGTGACCCGCAGTCTCTTGAAAAAGTGGAAAAGGTCGCCGACTATTTGGGATTGCGCCGGCGGTCTTCACTCGAGTAGCCCATCGCGTAACCTTCGCCCCCAGCCGACTTCACGCGATAGAGCGACACATCTGCATCGTCGAGCATTTCGTCGGGATGCGAATGATGGGGAGAGTGGACGCAAATCCCCACGCTGATCGAAACGTCAAACGTCTTTTCGCTAATTGAAAACGGCAAATCAAAAGCTCGGAGAATTCGCTCCGCCACGCGCCGGGCGGTGGCTTCCCCCGGAATCGAATCGAGCAAAATCGTGAATTCGTCGCCACCGCGGCGGGAGGCCATATCTTGTGGGCGAATGCAGCCGAGCAGTCGTCGAGCGATAGCACACAAGAGTTCGTCGCCGACGGCATGGCCATGATCGTCGTTGATCGGCTTAAAGTGGTCCACATCAACGTAGAGGACAGCAAAACCTCGGCCCGTCTTTCGCTCAGCGCGGTGAAATGCACGATGCAAACGGCGATCAAACCAAGTGCGGTCGGGCAAGCCCGTCAACGGATCTCGAAACGACAGTTCCCGATTTCGCTCGCGCGACGTGGGCCGCAAGACGAGCATGACGAGTTTGGAATTTCCATAATCGAGCGGGGAGCAAACAACATTGATCGTTTCTTCACCCAAGGGGACTTCGGAAATGAGCAGTTGAGTGGGGGCGATTCGCGTGCGGCGGACGTTACGGTCGGCGCGACCGTGCAAATCTTCGGTCGTCAGGTCGGGAAGGAGTTGAAAAACGGACTCGCCCAGTATTTCCTTCGCCGTTTTTTCGAGAAGTTCCAGGGCCATTTGATTAGCTTCGACCACGATTCCACGGGCAACATCGATGACGAGGACCGGCTCAATGAAGGCTTGGAAAACGGCGGAGCCAAGAGTTTGCCCCCCTAATTCTGAGGGACGTATCACACGAGGTTGCGAGGCGAAAGCAACTCCGCCACCTTCTGGTCGTATTGATCTTCGGTCGTCGGCGTCGTCACGAATTGGTTTCTTCGACGACATGGCAACCTGGATAGATAATTGAGCGTGATGGCGAAGATAAAGGAGTCGATCGACATTCGCCGTTAGAATGCTGACGACAAGGGCATGGCAGCTATCATATTCTGATAGTTCCGCAATGCAAGAAGAAATTGTTGAAATCGCCGATAATTGCAGTTTCGATGATTTTTTAGCCTATTGAATTGGGTTTACGCGACCCAGTGGAAGTCGATAGTATTAGAAAATCTGATTCAATAGTCTATTAGAACTGCAGAAAACGTCTGGAATCTGGCGTCAACCGCGA
>JAYUFG010000446.1:0-3903 GCA_043738845.1 Planctomycetaceae bacterium | reverse complement strand
TTTTCTTGCATCTGCTCAAGTTGTTTGGCCAAGTCCTGCTTTTGCTCTTCGTTCAGTTCACCCTTTTGCAGTTGGTCCTGCAACTTTTCGACTTCTTGTTTGGCCTTTTGAAAGTCGCCGTTTTTGAGGGCTTGCGCGGTTTTGTCGGCAGGCCCTTTTTGCAAATCTTTCAGTTGGTCGAGTTGCTGTTTCAGCTTGTCCTCTCCGCCGAGCTTCTGCTTGCGTTCTTCGAGTTGTTTGGCAACATCGTTGAGCTTGACCATCACTTGCTTCTTGTCAAAGTCGCCTTTCTTGCTCATCTCTTTCAGTTCGTCTTCGATCTTTTTGAACAGTTCGTCGGCGTCCTTGAGCCCCAACTCGCTGAGCTTCTTGCGTTGCTCTTCGATTTTCTTGCGGAGTGATTCGGTCGATTCTTTAATCTGCTTGGCGTCGGCAATGGCGGTTGGCGATTTGGCGTTCAATTGATTCTCGGGTTTCTTGTCATCAACGAACAGAACTAAGGCCATCGCGATGAGGCAGGGAACCAGCGGCAACAATGCCCGACGGTCTAGGGCGACCTTAAATTGTTGTCCGACATCAACACGCGCCACTCGCCGCACGGCGTCCGCCAACAGGGCGCGGCCCGCGTCGGACTCGAGCGCGTCGGGATCCAGGGCCAAGGAACTTGAAACTCGCTCCTTTAACCCGCAGCGGCGATCAATTTCCAAAGCCGCCGCCAACGGATCACGGCGATGAAACCAAGTCCAGCCGAACGCGAAAATCGCACCCACAAGCAATGCACCACCCAACCAGGCCCAGACCCAGATTTCTCCACCCGCTTCGAGAACCCAGATTTTGGGAATCGCAACAGCGACCGCGGCCGCGACAAGCGTGACACACCAGCAGAGGGCGAGCGTCTTGAAGAACTGTTGCATGAACAGTTTGCGTTGGGCGAGGCGGACTTGCCGAAAGAGCGTTTCCATGATCGGTTCCTGAAAGGATTCCTCTTAAAGTGCCCGACGATCATCGGGACACCGCTCACAGTATACGGATTTCAGACCTCTGGAGTGAAGCCATTTGGGCTACGGTGGCGGCTTTTATCGTGTTTTATCGCCAAAATCGCCCCACCGTTGGCTTGTCAATGTTGCTCCAAGTCGTTACGCTGACTGGTTTAACTGCTTATCCGATGTCGCCGCTTCGCAACCAACCGACTCTCGGCAAGGATGGGTTTTTCGCGGAAAATGCTCAGCAAAACTATTCGGCGGGAGTTCGTTGACGTGTGGGGACGGTTTACATGATGGCCGAAAAGCCCGATAGTGCGCGGATCGTCCTTACCGGAATAGGACTTACCGCCCCCAACGGCAACAACTTGGCGGAGTTTCGTGAGAGCCTGTTGGCCGGACGGAGTGGCGTGCGGCCGTATGAAATTCGTTACGTCGGAAAAACGCTCGCCGGGTTGTGCAATTATGACGAACTTCGCCACCAATCCAAAAAAGAACTCCGCCGCGGAACCAGGGCGGGAAGCGTCGGAATCTATTGCGCCAACGAAGCCCTCCGCGATGCGGGACTCGATTGGCCAAGCGTCGACAAATCGCGGGTCGGAATTTATCTCGGCATCACCGAACATGGCAACGTCGAAACCGAAAACGAAGTCCACGAACTTAAAGGCTTTGACTACGACGTCAAATTCTGGTCCCACCATCACAATCCGCGGACTGTCGCCAACAATCCGGCGGGCGAAGTCTCAATCAATCTCGGAATCACCGGGCCGCATTACACCATCGGTGCCGCCTGTGCCGCAGGCAACGCCGGGATTATTCAGGGGGCACAAATGTTGCTCCTGGGCGAATGCGACCTCGCACTGGGGGGCGGCGTTTCCGAAAGCGTGCGAACCTTCGGCATTTTTGCCAGCTTCAAAAGCCAAGGGGCGTTGGCGTGGCATGATGACCCAACCAAAGCCTGTCGCCCTTTCGACAAAAACCGGACGGGAATCGTCGTCGCCGAAGGGGGCTGTATTTATGTCCTTGAACGTCTGTCAGATGCAAAACAGCGGGGCGCGAAAATTTACGGAGAACTCGTCGGCTGGGCCATCAATAGTGACGCGACCGATCCCGTCCTTCCCAATCCAGAACGACAAGCACAATGCGTCGAGTTGGCTTTGCGACGGGCAGGAATCTCGGCCAGCCAAATCGACATTGTCAGTACCCACGCGACCGGCACCACCTCCGGCGATGCGCAGGAGTGTTGTGCCTTGCGGAGGGCCTTTCAGGGTTCCACTCGGACCCGATTTAACAACACGAAGAGCCTCATTGGTCACGCGATGGGAGCGGCGGGAGCGTTGGAACTGGCCGGAAATTTGCCCGCCTTCGACGACCACCTCTGTCACGCGACCGTCAATTGCGACGAAATGGACCCTGACTGCGAATTGCCCGGCTTGGTCATCGACCGGCCGGTGCGTTTGGACTCGGTTGAGTATATCCTCAATAATTCATTTGGTATGTTGGGGATTAACTCGGTCGTGATTATTAAAAAGTATGGATCAGTTTAGCTGCATGAAGTAATACTTTATTTCGGAAAACATCGGTGTTGTTTCATGCGGAAGTGAAATAGAAAAAGCTCACGCCAAGGCGCAAAGCTCGCGACGCCGGGAACGAAAAAGGGCGACGATTTAATTCCCAACGCAACTTTGCGAGCTTTGCGCCTTGGCGTGAGCCTTTGTTCCTTACCCTTGGTGGGATTTCCCTTCAATCGGTTAAACAGTTAAAAATAGTCCTGCACGCATAAAACTCAAACTTACGCCTTTCAACCGATATATTTGCATGACACCTGCGGAAATTAAAGACGAAATTCTCGACATCCTCTCGGACATAGCGCCCGATGATGACCTGAGCAATGTGCAAGAGGACAAGCCGTTTCGCGAGCAACTGTCGCTCGACAGCATGGACTTTCTCGACATCGTGATGGAATTGCGAAAGCGACACAGGGTCCAAATTCCCGAAGATGATTACGTCGAACTCGCCAGCCTCGGCAGCACAGTGAAATATCTCACGCCGCTGATGAAAGATTTGTAGGTCGCGGGGTACCGTGCCCGAAAGTGTGAGCGGTTGATATGTCGCAACAGCCCGATTACGACACACTCATTATCGGGGCAGGCATGTCCGGTCTCGCTGCCGGAATTCGACTCGCCCATTTCGACCAACGGGTTTGCATCCTTGAACGGCATTCGACGATTGGTGGTTTGAATTCGTTTTATCGCTTGGCGGGTCGGAACTACGATGTGGGTTTGCACGCCGTCACGAACTTCACGCCCAAGGGGACGAAGACCGGTCCGCTCGCGCGCATTCTCAGACAGTTGCGATTTTCCTGGGACGAGTTTGAACTCCGTCCGCAACTCGGTTCGCGAATTGCCTTTCCAGAAATCGCGCTCAACTTCACGAACGACGTGCACGTTTTGCTCACGGAAGTTGCCGAACGATTTCCGAAACAGATCGACGGACTGCGTCAATTGATTTCCGCACTGCCGAATTACGAGCAACTCGATTTGAGCAGCCCGCCCGGCTCGGCGCGCGAGTTTCTCACGCGACACCTTTCCGATCCGCTGTTGGTGGAGATGCTCCTTTGCCCGCTCATGTACTATGGCAATGCGCGCGAACTTGATATGGACTTTCCGCAATTTTGCATTATGTTCCGCAGCATCTTTTTGGAAGGGTTTGCACGACCGTTCGCCGGCGTGCGGCTGATCCTGAAAAAACTTGTGCGGCGGTATAAGGAGTTGGGGGGCGAGTTGCGTTTGCACAGCGGCGTGCAGAAGTTGTTGATCGAAGAGAATCACGTGGTGGGCGTCGTTCTCGACAACGGCCAAGAACTCTTGGCGAAGCAGATTTTATCGTCGGTCGGTCATGTCGAGACCATGCGTTTGTGTTC
>JAYUFG010000445.1:0-3904 GCA_043738845.1 Planctomycetaceae bacterium | reverse complement strand
TCAAAATTGCCAATTTGTAAAATCGTGAGCGATGGACTTCAGTCCGAGCAACGATTTTTCCCCGAACCTACCGGCTTGCAGCCGGTAGTAGTTCAGTAACACCAAACGAGCCGGAATTCAGCAGCCCATCATCGGTTGCGGCGGACGCGGACAGGTCTAATACTACGAGTTTTTGAAGGGCCAATTTGCTTTGTAGGCCAGCACCCGTGCAGTGTGTATAGGTAAGCGACAGGGCGTAAAGCTTAGGCATTTTTCCGAGCTGGCTTAAATCCTCGTCCGCCAATGCTGCGTCGTTACACATGAACTGTAGCAAATTGGTGTTGTCGATTTGGCTCCCGAATCCGTTGGGAATTCGCGACACGCGATACACTTCCAGATAGCTTATTTCTCTCATCGCCCACAGACGTTGTAGGGATTTCAAATCGACGTCCCCTACCAGCCTGACTTCGCATGTGGGTGCGAGTAGCAAGTTAAGTGCGTTCAGGTCGGCGTTCGTCAATTCGTGGGCAACGCGGACTCCATGCAGCTTATCGGTCAGTGGCCATTTCGATCCACCATAGACAATTTGCTGAAATCGAGTCGAACGCATAACACTATCCGCATCATTAACAAAACCACCTGATTTTATCAAATGCTCAACCGCTGCGTTGCGGTCGCGATATGGTTTGATATACGTCACGAACAGACCCATCACGACCGCGACGACCGTCGTTAATCGCAACAGCGACATCACGCTGAATTGGAACCACGGGCGACGAGCGGTTTGCGGCGGTGCTTTTGCAAAATACGCCCGGACGTCGGGCCGCCGCAGGCCCAAAAACCCCAGCATCGCCGTCGCCAGAATCAACAACGACAGTCCGAAGCCAAGAAACACGAACGCGTTGAATGGATAAGCGAAGCTCGCGATGATCGCCCACGTATAGCCGATGCTAAACGACGCCCCGATGAACAGCGGGAAACATCGCCAAAACGAAAACGCATTACCCCACCACGGGCCAGTAAAACGCCGAGCGCGCACGCCGCTCATGTTGTTTGATGGTATTGACGGTGAACTGCGAAACATCTGACGGAAAAAAATGCCGAGCATATATCCCCAAAAGGCAATACTGCCCGTCGCCGCGCCGCGAATGAGTGATACGGTGTTTTCGCCATAGCCGCTGTAGGATCCGTATTGAGCCATCCCTTCCGAAATGAGCCACACACACATTCCAGCCAGCGAGTACGCCAATATCAACGCGACCGCCTGTCTGGCCCAACGCCAGCCACGCAGCAGCCCGACGAACAGAATGAAGCCACATGCCAATGGAATGTATCGCCAATTCCCTTCGTCGTTGTTCTGAAACTTCGATAACTTGGGCCATTCGGTGACCAGCATCAACACGCTTCCGGCCGGGATAAACGACCAGAACGCGAGCATCGCGTACAGACTTTTGGGAATGGGCGGTTCACGCCGTCGCCAGATTGCCGAAACGCTGGTCATCACGCCATAGACCGCAAGCGTGACACCCAGGCCGAAGAGCGGGTCGTCCCGTAAGGCCGTACCATACTTCGCACTGTGTTCCCGAAGAAAACTCGGTAGGGCCAAAGCCATTCCGATTAGCAGCCAATTGACGCCCCAAAAAATGTAATACATGGGAATGCCCGGCGAGGAGTTGGCGTGTTCGATGGGACGGTTTGGAATCGACCCCTGCATTCTAATCGCGTGACGGGTCGGTTCGCAATTTATACTCCGCGCGGGCGAAAACGACACGTTCGTAGCCGGGTCATATTTGCCCGAAACGTAAGTGACGATAATGAGTCCCACGTCCTCAACTTACGTATCGGGTGAGTGTCGGAACGGCCACAAGGGGTATAAACCGCTGTTTTTACGGGTATTTCCGCCGGAAAAAACGTGCTGTTGACCCGGTCCCCGGCGAAACATTATATTGACCCTCTTGCCAAGGAGTGGCCTGCCTAGAATTTATCTCACACGGCGATACGATAGAGGTCAAGGAAGACCGAATTGTGACGAGCGACGACGGAACGTGTTTCCTCAGTGGCTCGCTCCGACCGAGCGATGGAGCCATTCCATCGGGCGGCGGTTTCTTCCCGCCTCTTTACGATTGCCAGGAGCCTGCCTGTGTCGTTCGGTCCTGCCTTTGACGCCAAAGAGCGTGTTCGCCAAGCGGTCGACATTGTCGATCTCGTCGGCGGGTATCTCCAATTGCGCCGCGAAGGCCGGATCTTCAAAGCGATCTGCCCCTGGCACGACGACAGCCGCCCCAGCTTGCAAGTCAATCCCGAACGTCAATCGTTCAAGTGCTGGGTCTGCGATATCGGCGGCGACATTTTCAGCTTTATGATGAAGATCGAGAATGTCAACTTTGCCGAGGCGTTGCAAATGCTCGCCGAAAAAGCCAACATTGACATCCAACCCGCCCGCAGTGATTCCTCCGGCCCGGCCGTTCCCAATACGGGCGACGAAAAACGCTTGCTTTATCAAGCGGCCGCTTGGGTCGAACAGCAGTATCACGATTTTTTGCTGAACTCGCCCGAAGCGGAAATCGCTCGGCGTTATTTCGATGATCGCGGGATCACCGACGAGAGCATTCGCCGATTTCATTTGGGGTTCGCTCCTGACAAGTGGGATTGGTTGTTGAATCAATCCAAGGGGACACCGTTCTCACCAAAAATACTGAACACGATTGGCGTCGTGGGTCAGCGGCAAAATGGACAAGGGTATTACGACCGCTTCAAAGGCCGGGTGTTGTTTTCGATTCGCGATCAACAGGGGCGACCGGTTGCACTGGGTGGGAGAGTTCTGCCGCAGTTCGCGAACAACGACACGGCAAAGTATGTCAACTCGCCGGAAACGCCTTTGTTTTCCAAGAGCAACTTGCTGTACGCGCTCGACGTGGCGAAGGATGTGATAACTAAGGACAAAACGGCGATGGTGATGGAGGGTTACACCGACGCTCTCATTGCTCAGCAATTTGGTTTTCACAATGCGGTCGCCTGTTTGGGAACGGCCCTCGGCGAGCGACATATTAAACTGCTCAAGCGTTACGCCCAAACGATTGTGTTGGTGCTGGATGGTGACGAGGCGGGCCAGCGGCGAACCAACGAAATTCTCGATCTGTTCGTCGCGGAACAAGTCGATCTGCGGATTTTGACGCTCCCGGAAGAAAACGACCCGTGCGAGTTCTTGCTCGAACAGGGTGCCGACGCCTTTCGTGAACAATTGAAAACGGCCGTCGATGCGTTGGAACACAAAATCCGCACCGTTACCCGCGGAATTGATCTGCAACGCGACACTCATCGGGCGAATCAAGCGTTAGAGGCGATGTTGGTCACGCTTGCGAAAGCACCTCGGCTGCAAACGGGCGAAGGGACTGGGGCAAAGTTGCGAGAGCAACAGATTCTCGCCCGGCTCGCGCGAGACTTTCGCGTTCCCGAAGAACAACTGCGTCAAAGGCTGAGTACGCTCCGGCGTGGTGCGCAGCGGCAAGTACGCAGCGAAACAACCGAAGAAACAACGAACCTATTCGCGGGCAGCACGCTTCACTCCTGGGAACGAGAACTGCTCGAAATTGTCCTGGTCGAGCCGGAATCGGTGTCGAGCATTGCCGACCAATTGGATTGGGAACATCTTTCGTCGCCGGCGGTGCGGGTGATCTTGCGAAAGTGTTTTGATTTGTCGAGTGCTGGAATTACGCCGTCTTTTGAGCGGCTGATACTGGAATTTGATGATCCTAATTTGAAAAACTTGTTAGTGGAGTTGGATGAAACAGCCCGTGGAAAAGGTGGCGTCGAGTTGGCGTTGCGATTGCGGGATGTGATGTTGCGTTTTGAACGGCGGGAGGAAGATCGTCAAAGTGTGGCCGTGTTGGCCACGCTGCAAGAGCGAGCGACTCCCGGGGAAGAA
>JAYUFG010000444.1:0-10329 GCA_043738845.1 Planctomycetaceae bacterium | reverse complement strand
ACCTGCGCGGCAACCCCGGCGGACTCCTAACCGCCAGCGTGGACGTCGCCGAAAAGTTCATCGACCAAGGAGTCATCGTTTCGACTCGCGGCCGCAGTCCCCAAGAAGATTTTAACTACACTGCTCACCGCACGAACTCGCTGAAACTTCCGCTGGTCGTGTTGATCGACGGCGACAGCGCGAGTGCGAGCGAGATTTTCGCCGGTGCTGTTCGCGACCATCATCGCGGAACGATCGTCGGCGTTCGCAGTTATGGCAAGGGCAGCGTCCAAGGCATCTTCCCGCTGACACAGGCTGGCACGGGCTTGCGACTGACGACGAGCAAGTTTTATTCACCGAACGGTCTGCCATTTTCCAAAATCGGCGTCGAGCCGGACATCTTGGTCCGTATGGCCGCCAAACCGATCACTGGTCTCACACCAGTCGAACCATCGAAAGGTCCAACACTGATCGCGCCGGGCGAGATACTTACCGCAACCGCCGCAGTTCCATTTTCCCCCGAGGATGCAATTCTCGCCGCCGGTTTGCAAGCCGCCCGCCGACAAGTCGCACAAAAGTAGGTCCGGCCTGCGGCCTGACGTTTATACACAACTCTTGAATGTTCCGTCCAAGCTCGCGATGTGCCGCCGCTTCAGGCTGTTTGGACCCCGGCGGGGCCACAGCGATCAGCCGGTGGTTGAGCGAAGCGACCCCACCGGTGACAATCGCCCGAACAATCTGCACAAGAAAGCCGACCATCGACGCGAATCTGACGGCCGAAGCATATTGAAGCGGCTTACTTTCGTGATTTTTTGGCCATTTTTCCCGACGATATGGGAGCCACTTTCTTGGTCACGGCCTTCTTGGGAACGCTTTTTTTCGCAGTGACTTTTTTCGGCGTAACTTTCTTCGGAGCTACGCTTTTCACAGCTTTTTTGGTGGCCGCCGATTTGCGAGCAGGAGCTTTTGCAAAATGCTCGCTCACCTGGGCGACGATCTGACGATCCGAAAGTTTATCGGTCGTTGCCAATTCGACCACAAGTCCACGAATCTTCTGGCTCTGGATATGCTTGCTAAACTCCCCCTTGGCTTCGCCAGGACCAAGAATTAACAGCGAGTCCGCACCGCGAATGCACGCCAGCACGTCGTCATAAACCTTCTTGCGAAGGTCGGCAACTTTTCGCTCGCGGCGATCTTCGGGAATGAAATCTCTGGGGCTGAAGGTTTTTTTCACGCGAGCGGCGGTCGGCTGCATCGGCGATTCAACACCCGTCAAAAATTTCTTGGTTTCTGGGCCTGCGTCTGTAATGAGAACCACAATGGCCTGCCTATGGTCAATCCAGACCCCGGCTTTTGTCGTCATAACTGTCGTCTTTCTCGAAGAATATCGGAAGCTCATGAGGTCGTCATCCTACCCGATCACCTGCACAATTACAAAGGGACGACCTGCCAGTTGCAGAAAAACGCGATGCCAAGGTACGCATCAATGCGTACCCCACGAGACCGCATCACTTCGTGGCAATTCGCACATCGGTTTCAAATACGAACGCGGCGAAAATCTTCACGGCCTGGGCGACCGGGACTTTGAAGATTCCCTTTTTCGTCGGATACCCGTTCTCGATTCCTGACGGACCGGCGGGCTTAAACGTATTCCCGTGCGGGTTCCACAGCGTTACCTCATCGGCGTCGGCGTCATATTTTAAGCAGGCATAGGCGTGATCATTCGTCAGCCCGGGAACGAGGGCATCGGCAGGCCGATGAACGGATGCTCCCATGATCTGGTGCGACTTCTCCGCTGTGGCCAATCGCGTTCGCAGTTCTGTGAGCAACTCTTCGCTTTTTTCTGGACTGGCGAGCTTGGTTGAAAACCGCACCGCCTTATTGCCCGTGAAAAGTTCGATCGGTAACACCATCGACCCGCCATGAGCGACCGAAGTCAGGGCGTACTTGTCGGGCGTTTTCGTTTTGGCGTTGGGCTTCATGTCGGCCTTGGCTGTGGCATTCGCTTTTTCTGTTTCGATGACCATTCGCCGGGCACCGACCGCCTTTTCAATGTAGTCGCTCCAAGTCCCTTCGTTTCCGGTACGCGACATCACCGCGATTTCGCCATCGGAAAGCGTGGCAATTTTCTCGGATTGACCGGAGGGAAACTTTACCAACACGTGGTCATTCGCTTCGATGTAAAACATCTCTTTGACGGTCGCCGGTTTGTGATAGGCGACCCAACCGACAATGGCCATGCACCAACAATCGCCGAGCGCACCCTGGTGAATATCGTCGAGATTGACTTCCTTTTCGGTGAAGAATCCGCGGGGGTTGCCTTTGACCCGCGATAAGTTGCCTTTGTACATCGCTTGAAAGTCGGGAAGTTTCCGGCCATCCTTGGGGCGGGGCACGAGTGCGACGATGTTGTCCAGCGTCAACTTCGGAAGGTCGGGTGTCTTCGTGCTGCGGACGGCCGAAAACAACGTCGCAATCGCGGCCGCTTCGTCACCCACGATTTTAGGATTGACGATAGCCTGCTCCAGTTCTTCACGACTCAATTCGCCGTTTTTATCGCGATCCCAATTCGCGAAGCTCCGCTGCACTTCGATCAAGAAGGGAGATTCTGAGGTTTGGGCATGGAGTTCGGTCGGAACGACACACAGCAGCGCAAACCCGATCCAAATGGACGTCCGGTGCATACGCGATTCCTAGAATCAAAAAGCAGAGTACGGAGCAGAGGTAACGAATTCCACTCGCATTGTAAACACCATGAAGCGGTGATTGCAAACTAATTCGCCAAAAAGGGTGCGATCACGCCGACGAGGATAAGTAAAACAAAGCGTTTTGGATCATGGGTGAACTTCGGAAACCGGCACGGTTCCCACCCGGATATTGGTGAAGAGTTCGGAGTCCTCGATTTTCCGGAAGCGTGTATCCTTTCCGCTGGTCCAAATCAGCGTGGTGGTGCCGTCGGCGTGGCGGATGCGAAGGTTGTCGAGATAGATTTTATAGGTGCCGGGCTTGCTGCCTTTGAAGACAATGCCGTGGCCTGGGACAATGCCCGGCGCGTAACTGCACAGGCCGATGACGCGATGTTCCCACACGCCGGGGCCGCCCTTTACTTCGGGCGATGCGGCTTGTTCACGACCGAATTCGTCAATGCCTTCGCCGCGTTTGAAATCGACCGTGATGGCCTTGCTGTCGTTGCCTTTGAAGGGTGAGTAGAAGAAGAAGCCACGCTGCGGGCTGCCGGGGGCAACGGCCATGTCAAATTCAATGTAATCCGTCGCAAACACATTTCCGTCAAACCTGGCGAACGGGACGACGAGTGTATCTTTGGGTTTCGCCTTGTCAGTTACGGTCACAGAGACTTCTAGCACTTCACCTTCGGGCGCGGGTTTGGCATCGAGCTTCGCGGGCGCGGGCTGATGTGTGAGTGCGGCTCCAAGCGAGTCGGTCCACGCATTCATCTTCGCGGTGAGCGATTGCACCACGTCGGGATTGGCAGCGGCGACGTCCGTCGTTTCGCCGATGTCTGTACGGATATTGTAGAGTTCTTTGTGGTCGAAGAAGCGATGCAAACGCCAGTCGGCGGTGCGGATGGCGTCCTCTGCGTGCCATGACCAGTAATAGCTCTCGACAGGGCTTGGCTCATTGTCGCGCAACGCGGGCCAGATGTTTTTGCCATCCAGCGGACGCGACTCGGGCATCTTCAAATCGGCCATCGACATCAGCGTCGGGAACATGTCGAGCGCGCCGCAGAGACCGTCCCAGGTGCGGCTGGTGACTTTGCCGTTCGGCCAATAAATCACCGTGGGCAGATGTGTGCCGCCTTCATAGACAGTGTGTTTGCCCCCCTTGAATGGGAGATTGCTGCCGTCCTTCGTCGCGCCGTTGTCGCTGGTGAAGACAACAATCGTGTTTTTGCTCAAACCGAGTTGTTCCAGTTCGGTCAGGATTGCCGCCACGTTCCGGTCCATCGCCTCGACCATCGCCTTGTACGTGCGCTTGGTTTCGTCCGTGGCTTTGACATTTTTGTCCGCATCCACGTCGGCCAGCGCGAGGTCGGAAGGCTTGGCTTGCAGTGGCGCGTGAACAATGTGGAACGGCACGTAGCAGAAGAATGGTCGCTCTTTATTGTCGCGAATGAATTCCAGCGCGTGTTGCACGATGAAATCCTCCGTGTAGCCCTCGTCCTGTGGGCGGTACTCTCGATTGTGCCACCAACTCACTGGCCCTTTGCCGCCAGACGTGCGCCGGGTAAAGTAATCCGCGCCGCCGCCGTAGTACACCCACGCCTCATCGAAGCCGTGCGCGTTCACGCCGAGACCGCCTTTGGGCACCTTGTTCAACCGATCTTTGAACGCCTCGGCATAAGCGGCGCGATACTCCGCCGTGTCGGGATCGTTGCCGTTGTGCCATTTGCCGAAGACACCAGTGCGATAGCCGTGTGCCTTGAAGCCCTCGGCGATGGTCGTTTCGGCCTTCTCCAATTCTCCGCCTGTCTCCGGCCCGGTGCCGACGCGAAACGGATGACGGCCCGTGAGCAGCATCGCGCGGGTCGGTGAGCAAACGCACCAAGCCATGAAGTTCTTCAGTTCGACGCCCTGTTTGAAAAGTCGGTCAATGTTCGGCGTCGGGATACTGCCGCCGGCGTGTGCACTGACATCGCTCCAGCCGAGATCGTCGGCCAGGAGATAGACGACATTGGGTGGGGTCGTGTCAGCACCCGAGGCCGCATCACTAAACCAAGGCGACGAAATAAGCAATGTCGTGACAATGAATGCCTTCATGGGTAGGGAATCTCTCCGCAGTTCGTGGACTTGAGGGCAAAGGTCGTCTTTGTTGAAACGGGGCAAGCTGGTGCTCGATATCAGGGGCTGTCGATAATGAAGGCTGGACGGGAAAGTACGCCTTTTGAAAGCTCGCCGTAATGGTCGGACCGCCAGAAATCCTTGAGATCCGCAGCGGTGATAAGTTGAAGACCAGGAGTGGCCACCGCTGGATTGCAAAGGACGTAGAGGCTCTCCGCCGCGATGTAGCCGCAAACATTGAGCGTGTGGCCAGCACTGCCGTTGGGATATTGCGGACCGATGTATTTGAAATCAACGACCACGGGTCGTCCGGCATCAAGTTCTCTTTTCAAGAGGGCCGTGGCTTTGTCAAAGCCCTCGTCATCCGGTGTGAAGGTGATGAGTTTCCACTTTTGGCCAATCTTTCTGGAGGCATCCAACAAATGGCCCCAATCGGTCCCAGTGCCGAGGGGTGACGGGCAGAGACGCTTGAAATCCCAGCCGCCGATCTTGCTACCCTGAAAGTCGGCGAACGTGGCGCAGGCTGTGGAGCCGCAGTTGTTGTAGCCCTGATAAATATGGGGCATTTGTACGAAGGCAAACTTTCCCGGCTCGGATTTCCGCTGTCGGTATTCGATGAGTTTCAAGAGGTCAGCCCCCTGCTGGGCAGAGGCGTTGTCGGACGGCTGTGCGGGATGACCGGTCGGTCCCGTGGGGAGAAGTTTTGCAGCTTTGGTCCAGTTAGCCTTCGCCGCATCAATCTCTCCGGCTTGAAACTGCATTTCACCGAGTACCACCAAGCCCGACGGATTGTTCAATTCCGCAGCCCTCTCGGCGAGGCGGCGTGCCTGCGTCGGATTGGGCGCGACTCCTTCGCCGGAAAAATAGGCCATCGCGGCGGTCGCAGCCGCACGTCCATGTCCTTGAGCGGCCGCCTGCTTCCACCAATCGAGTGCCTTTGGAATGTCTTGCTCCGTCCCCTGCGCACCGAAGTAGCACTGGCCGAGATTGAAAGCGGCCTGCGCTGAGTTCTTCGCCGAGGCTCTGAAATAACCAAACGCAATCTCGGGATTCCTTGTCACCACACTGCCGCGCAAGTAGGCGAAGCCGACGAAGTCCATCGCATCCGCATTGCCTTTGTCGGCCGCTCGATGCGCCCACTTCAGGGCCTCAACTTCGTCTTTGGCCACACCTATTCCATCACGGTAGCGATGAGCCAAGTCCAATTGGGCTTTGACATCGCCGCTGTCAGCCCGCCCGCGCAGAGCGTCCAGATCGACTTGATCACTGGCCGACAAGATGGAAGCACTCATGAGGCAGATGGCGAACAGGATAGATGAAATCGAACGCTTCGTCGGAACAAGAAATATTTCACGGCCAGCCACCGCAACACAAATCCTGTTAGCCCAGGTCATCGACCAGAATGAAAATAATGTTGGCCGGGAGTCGTCCCGGTCGGAGCGAGTCTGGGCGAGACGGGCCAAGATGGCGACGAGCAGGTTTGGACTCATGGTCGTACGTTCGTTCTCTCGTGTGTGGGGTGAAAAGAGGACGCGTGGTTAGCACCGCAAGCGGAGTCAGAAGCAATGCTGCGAAAGTGCTGGTTGAGTGTATCATAAACACAATACAGAATCACTACTCTACGGCGAATGGCCAAAAACACAAACCGGCGAAAGTTGCCCAGTCAACCGGCGCGAAACGATTTTCCCCGACGAATCCGTCATCTCTGCGAGCAATAACCCATTACGATCCGGCCGCGATTTTTCAACCGCTGTTCGATTCGTCGAAAACGCTCTACAATTGCCTTTGCTGCGGAGGGATCGGAGGTCGATTTTGCCAATAAGACTCTCGAAGACAAATCGTCGCATTCTCGTAGGTCAGGTACCCCGTACCTGACAAGTGAAAGTTGGTCCGACCGATTGACCCTCCGAAGCGTTTTATTCTTATTCGTCAGGTACGAGGTACCTGACCTACGGATTTCATTCATCGCTCATCCTTCATAACTCATAATTTCCCCTATGACTCGTCCCTTTGTCCACCTTCACTGTCACAGCCATTTCTCCCTGCTCGACGGAGCCAGTCCGATTGATGGGCTGGTTGGCCGGGCAAAATCGCTCGGCATGAACGCACTCGCGCTCACCGACCATGGCAACCTGTACGGTGCGTTGCAGTTTTACGAAGCGTGCAAAAAGGCGGGCATCAATCCGATCATCGGGTATGAGGCCTACATCGCGCCCGGCAGCCGTTTCGCCAAAGAGGCGGGCGGCCAAAAGGAAAACGCCTTTCACCTGACGTTGCTGGCGCAAAATCGGACCGGCTTTAAGAACCTTGTGAAGCTGGCCTCGGCGGCGTTTCTCGAAGGTTTTCATTACAAGCCGCGGATCGACAAGGAAATTCTCGCCGCTCATTCTGAAGGGATCATTTGCCTCAGCGGTTGCGTTTCAAGCGAGTTTAATCGGTCGATTCTCAAAGGCTGGGGACCGGACAAGAAGGAAGTTCAAGAAGCCATCGACATTGCCGCTTGGTTCCAAAAAACTTTCCGTGACCGCTACTTCGTCGAGATTCAAAACAACGGCGTCGAGATTCAAAGAGTCGCGATGCAAGGGGCGATTGAAGTCGCGAACCGGATGGGCCTTCCGCTCGTCGCGACGAGTGACGCTCATTATGTCAATCGGGACGATGCTGAGGCTCAAGACATTTTGCTCTGCATCAATACCGGCCGGTTCCGCACCGATGCCAATCGAATGAAGATGGAAGGGAGCGAGTTTTTTCTCCGGGGTCAGGAAGAGATGTACGCTGCGTTCCCTGGCCTGGACGAAGCGGTTCAGCGAAGTCAGCAAATCGCCGACACCGTCAACATCGAACTCGAACTGGGCAAGCGGCACTTTCCGAACTTCACTCCGCCTGCCAAGCAAACGCCGCAAGAATATCTCCGCGAGTTGTGCCTGAAAGGTTTGACCGAGCGTTACGCTGATGAACCGTCGAATTGGGAAAATGGCGAGCTTGCCCCGCACGTCATGCAGCGACTCGAACGCGAACTGTACTGCATCAATCTGCTTGGCTTTCCTAATTACTTTCTGATCGTCTGGGATTTCGTGCGACATGCTCGCGAGCAGGGGATTCCCGCCACGGCGCGTGGATCCGGGGTCGGGTCGATTGTGGCGTATGCCCTGTATCTGAGTCACGTTTGTCCCTTGAAGTACGATTTGCTCTTTGAGCGGTTCCTTGATGAAAGCCGCAAGGAAGCGCCCGACATCGACATCGACTTTTGCAAAGACCGCCGGGGCGAAGTCATTCAATATGTAAAGGACAAGTACGGTTCGGCAAATGTCGCGCAGATTGGCACGTTTGGGACTTTGGCCGCTCGGGCGGCGATTCGCGACGTTGGCCGGGCGATGGGTCTGCCGATCTTTCGCGTCGATGCAATTGTCGCGATGGTGCCCGATGAATTGGGGATCGAACTGGCCGACGCCTTGAAGAAAAGCGAAGACCTGAAAAAGTCTTACGACGGCGATCCCGAAGTTCACGAGTTATTGAACCTCGCGATGAAGATTGAGGGTCTCGCCCGTAATGTCGGGACTCATGCGGCGGCCGTCGTGATCGCCGACCGACCGTTGAACGAGTATCTCCCCTTGCAGCGAGTGACGGGCAAGGACGAAGTCATTACCCAATGGGCGATGGGCGACGTCGAGCGGGCCGGTCTGTTGAAAATGGACTTTTTGGGCTTGCGAAACTTGACGATCTTGTCGAAGTCTGTCGATATGATCGAGCAGACGACCGGAAAGCGAGTAGACCCCTACAAGTTTCCGCTAGATGATAAAGAGACGTTCGCCCTTCTTTGTCGCGGTGAGACCAAGGGCGTTTTTCAGTTGGAAAGTGGCGGGATTCGTGACCTCTTGCAGAAAATGAAACCCGACCATTTTGGTGACATCATCGCCACCAACGCCCTGTATCGACCGGGTCCGCTGGAAGGGGGCATGGTCGATGACTATGTCCAAATGAAGCATGGTCGCAAACAGGCCGAATACAAACATCCCGTCATGAAAGAGGTTCTCGAAGACACCAACGGGATCATGGTCTATCAAGAACAGGTCATGCGAATCCTCAACCGACTCGGCGGAATCGAGCTTCCTCATGCGTACACTTGCATCAAGGCCATCAGCAAAAAGAAACTCGAACTGATTGCCAAGTATCGCGAACAGTTCGTCACGGGTGCCACGGAAAAAGGACTTGCCAAGGCCGAAGCGACGGAACTTTTCGGGCTGATTGAATTTTTTGCTGGCTACGGCTTTAACAAGAGTCACAGTACAGCCTACGCCCAGATCGCGTACATGACCGCCTATTTGAAGGCTCATTTTCCCGTCGAGTTCATGGCGGCGTTGCTGTGCGGAGACATGGACGGACGCAACTTCAAGAAGAAGGATTCACTCGTCGAGCATATTGAAGACTGTCGCCGGATGCAGATCGAGGTCATCGAACCGAACGTCAATGTTTCCAACGCCGATTTTTCGGTGAACAAGGGGAAGATCGCCTTTGGCTTGGCTGCCATCAAAGGTTGCGGCTGGCCCGCTTCGAACGCGATTTCCGCTGAACGCAAAAAAGCCGGACCCTTCAAGAGCATTTTCGATTTTTGCGAACGGCTCGATCCAAGTGCGGTGAACAAGGGCTGTATTGAAAGTCTCATCAAGGCGGGCGCATTCGATACACTCGGCGGCAAACGGGCACAGTGCATCGCTATTGTCGAAAAGGCGATGCAGTCGGGTGCCTCGGCCTTGGCCGACCGCCGCTCGGGACAAAAAGGATTGTTTGAGGAGGATGAACCTACTGGTCCGGCGGTCGCGCTTGGCCTGCCGAACATTCCCGAGTGGAACGACAAGGAACTGTTGACGCAAGAAAAAGAAGTTCTCGGCTTTTATCTCCACAGTCATCCTTTGGCGGAACATGCCGACTCGTTAAAAACCTATTGCTCTCACACCTCGACCCAGTTGGCAGAGGTTGCCCCGCGAACGGAAGTTCTGCTGGGCGGGATGCTCGCGTCGATCAAATTCTCGCATACGAAAAACCCACGTCCTGGTTCAACGGCGACCAAGTATGCGATGTTCGACTTGGAGGACGTGGACGGTGCGGTCCGCTGCATCCTGTGGCCCGAGGATTTCGCCAAGCATGGGCACTTGGTCGAGGCCGACGCGATCCTCGCCGTGAGGGGTGCCATCGACCGTCGCCCGGGAAGCGAAGAAACGAACATCGTCGTCAACGAATTGATTCCGCTCGCCCAATTGCAAGAGCGTTACACGAAGGGACTCCGGTTCCGCATCAGCGAGGAGCAACACAACCAAAAGACCCTCGAACAATTGCACGAAATCCTCCGCGGCTATCCGGGCGAATGCAATGTCGAACTCGTCGTCTGCCTGCAAGATGGAAGTCGCGTTCTGTTGCAAAGCGAATCGCTGCGTGTGCAATTGAACGCCGAGATGCGGCGGCGGGTCGATGAACTCTTGTCGCCTGGCAATGTGCGGTTGCTGGCTGGTCCGATCAATCTGAACAAAGGTGGCAAAGGGCCGCCCAACGGTCG
>JAYUFG010000443.1:0-3922 GCA_043738845.1 Planctomycetaceae bacterium | reverse complement strand
CGTAATGCAGCTTCCATGTTTTCGGCTCCTGTGTCAAAATGGGTTGAGTACTCTAGCTACTACTGCTAGCTGACACAAGATTTCTTACAGGCCCAGGTCCAATGTCTGCCCAGACCATGTCTCGTCGCGCCGTCGTGTTACTTTCGGGTGGATTGGATTCGGCGACGACCGCTGCGCTGGCCAAGTCGCAAGGCTTTGACGTTTATGCTCTGTCGATTGACTATGGTCAGCGACATCGGTTTGAATTGGACGCAGCCCAAAAGGTGGCGTTGTCCATAGGTGTTACGGAGCATATCACCACACGGATCGACCTTTCGCAATTCGGCGGCAGTGCGCTGACGGCGGAAATTGCGGTCCCCAAGGATCGCTCGGCCGACGAAATGGAAGGTGGAATTCCAATCACCTATGTTCCGGCGCGAAACACCGTATTTCTTTCGCTGGCACTTGGTTACGCGGAAGTCCGTGGAGCGGCCGACCTGTTCGTGGGAGTCAACGCCGTCGATTACAGCGGTTATCCCGACTGTCGGCCGGAGTTCATTTCAGCGTTTGAACGGCTCGCCAATCTCGCGACCAAGGCAGGCGTCGAAGGGACGATACAGTTTCGGATTCATGCCCCGCTCATTCATCTGACCAAGGCCGAGATCATTCGCCAGGGAATTACCCTGGGCGTCGATTACTCGCTCACGCATACCTGCTACGATCCAAACGAACAAGGTCGGGCATGTGGTCGATGTGACGCCTGTCAATTGCGCCTTAAAGGTTTTGCAGATGCGGGCCGTGCTGATCCGGCTGAGTACAGCCACTCCGATCCGGCCGAGTAAGTGGATCGTTGACCCAACAATTGGAATCACGGAGCGAGCCAACCTTAGCATCCCGGACGGTTGTCAACCCGTCGCCCTCTCGTACACGCGGCGTCTTGCCGTGTGCATTTCGGATGAGAAACGGCGAGACGCTCCTCGTTTAAGGCCGCCGCCGGTGCAAGTTCAAGGAAGCTGGGTTCCGTTCTTTACTGGACAACGCCTCAAACGCAAGTCAAAATCCATCTATCGAAGGCTTCGCTTATCTGGGCGGACCCCAAAAAAACACGAAAACAAGCAATCCGTCCCTGCCCACCGGGAAAATTTTTGACGCCCGTCCGGTGAAGACTTACAATCCGGATTATCTCTTAGGAGCGAATCCGTCATCCTGACGGTTCACTGCTAATGACGTATGCACAACGAACTCTCTTGATGGTCGCCGTCCGTTCGCGAACGGACGTTCAATCGTGGAGCGAATGACGACACCTTATCTTCCTGGAGCCTACATCATGTGGACCCGTACCCTACCTGTGTTGCTGATTATTTTCGCCGCGTGGTCCGATTCGTCCGTCACGCGCGCTGCCGACGGAACCGAGGCAGCCATCCTCTCCCGGACCGTACTCCGTAATCATTGTTATCGCTGTCACAATAGTGCCGATTCCGAAGGAGGCTTCGACATTCTTAATCGGGCAGCACTCGACGAAAAAAGTCGCGTCGTGCCGGGCAAAGGGGCCGAGTCGAACATCATCGCCCAAATGAAGGCGGGCCGAATGCCCCCCGCCACGATCCCTGTCCGGCCGTCACCCGACGAAATCGCGTTAGTGGAAAAGTGGATCGGCCAAGGGGCGATTCCCGTTCCCGAAGTGACTATTCAGGTTCGCCCGCAAATCACACTCGTGCAACTTTTGACGACGATCCGCGATCATCTGCGGAACGCGCCCCGCGATCAGCGTCAGTATCTGCGTTATTTCACGCTGCACAATTTGTACAATCATCCGGGCATTCAGAACAACGACCTGATCATGTATCGCTTTGCGTTGTCAAAAGCTCTCAATAGTCTCAGTTGGAAAAACCGGATTGTCGAGCCAAAAGCTCTCGATCCCGCTCAAACGTTGTACGTGGTTGATCTTCGCGATCTGGATTGGGATCGAGGCGAGCAATGGAACGAAATTATGTCGGCCTATCCTTATGGTTTGAAATACGGCAATCATCCCGACCCAGAATTGCAACGTCTCGATGATGACATCGACGAAGAGGCGCATTGCAGCTTGCCCTTAATCCGGGCCGATTGGTTCGTCGCGATTGCAACGAAGCCGCCGCTGTATCACTCGCTGCTCGGCTTGCCGAAATACGCAGGCGAACTAGAGAAAAAGCTCGAGGTCAATATCGCGGCCAACTTCAACGATCCCAAACCAGAACGAATTTCCCGAGCCGCTTATCCCAAGAGCGGAATCTCTGGTCAAAATCGGATGGTCGAGCGAAACGAAGCCAAATACGGTTCCTATTGGAAAAGTTATGACTTCAAGCCCGAGTCGGCCCGTGCGAAACTGACACGATATCCTTTAGGTCCACTCAACTTGTTTCCTGTTGGAAAGCATCCTTATTCTCGTCAGGCCTTTGTGCATGACGGGGGCGAAATCGTGTTCAATCTGCCCAACGGACTACAAGGTTACTTTTTAATCAACGGCAAAGACGAGCGAATCGACGAAGGACCAATCGCGGTCGTTTCCGATTCTTTGAAGACGTCGGGAACGCCCGCCATCGTGACCGGTTTGTCGTGTATTGCATGTCACGCACAAGGGATGAAGCCTTTTCAGGACACGATCCGGTTGGGCAATGGCGTCTTTGGAGATGCCGAACGCAAAGTCCTGTCGCTGTATCCTGAAATCCCCGTCATGGACAAACTCCTCGCCGAAGACACCGACCGCTTTATGTCGGCGTTGCTCAAGACGGCAGGTCCCTTCCTGCCGCCGGGCACCGATCTCAAAATCTATCCCGAGCCGGTCGGGGAGGTCGCCCGCTGGTATCGCTTGGTCTACCTCGACCTGGAAACGGTCGCTCACGAACTCGACATTGCCGATCCCCGCAGCATTATTGAGAAAGTCGGCGAGAAGAAACTCAAACAACTCGGCCTAGAAAACCTGACCAAAAAGGGAGGCGTCATTCCCCGCACCGAATGGGAAGCGAAGGAGGGCGTCTCGCTGATGCAAGAACTGGCCCGCGAACTGCGTTACACGCCGTACAACACGGTGAAATAATTCGGTGAAAGGTAACTGTTTAGCCGTTTGAAGTACAAAAAATGCCGAACGCAAAACAGCCCGAAGGGCTGAGATTTTTCAGCCCAGGGCAACGCCCTGGGTAACGGGACCACCCCAAGCATCGACGCCCAGAATGGGCAAAATATGACGTATTTCGCCCTTTCAAAGCTCGATCGGCGATTGTGGTCGGATAACCCAGGGCGTTGCCCTGGGCTGAAAAATGTTCGCCTTTCAGGCGAATGAAAGAGCGGACTGTTGACATCAACATCGCGCTTCCAACGACTAAACTGTAACGCTGAAAGAACACGGCTTTGCGGTTTGATAGATCCTTTTGTGTCTCCAAATTTTTGACGCCTGTCCGGTCAAGGCTTATAATCCGGATGCCTAAACTTGTACAAGCGGCGTCTCGCCGCTTTTTATCCGCATTGCACGCGGCGAGACGCCGCGTGTACGAGTTGCAGAAGGGGGTCGGGAGTCGGTTTCGCGGCGAAGACTTCCAACCTCCGAAAATCGTTACCTCGAAACTGACTCCCGACTCCTTTCGCCCAACATCCTTGCGAAGGAAACCAACCATGTTGCGTCATTTCAACGAGCTCGCCCGTTGCCGCTCGCACCTGCTCGTCGCAATGTCATTCATCGTAGGGTTGATCACCACGACCACTGCCCATTCCGCTGAGCCAAAAAAGGTCGCCCTGCTCGTTGGCGTCAATAAGTACATGAAAGCCGGTCTGACGAATCTGGATTTCCCCGAGGCCGACGTTGATGCGGTCGGCGCGGAACTAACCAAGCTCGGCTTCCAAGTTACGATCCTCAAAGGCAGTTCAACCGGCAAGAATCAGGCCACCCGCGAGAATCTCGAAGCCTTCG
>JAYUFG010000442.1:0-27375 GCA_043738845.1 Planctomycetaceae bacterium | reverse complement strand
GCCCGTAATGCAGCTTCCATGTTTTCGGCTCCTGTGTCAAAATGGGTTGAGTACTCTAGCTACTACTGCTAGCTGACACAAGATTTCTTACAGGCCCCTTTCCGATGACGAAACGATGCAAGATTCTGTCCTGTCGTTTGCCGAACTTGTGGCTAAGGTTGTCTATAATGCCACGAACCCTATTGACGAATTCGACGAGGATTCGGGATGGTATATTGGAGCTTCGCTAAGAGGTTTCGTGGATCATAGATGGCCTGATGAAGCATTCGCAAATGAGGCGTGGCACTTGCTTTCGTCGTCATGACGAGTGTAACGGGCCAGCGACTTTCGAGCGTGCGTTTTTCGAGGATTTTGCGAGCGGATTTTGACGGAGATCGTAGCAACGACACACGGCTTGCGTGCGTCACGGCCATTTGGTGTGAATGATCTTTGGCAATTTGTAAGGACTCAAGCGTTTGGCGGTTCATAAACCACTCTCCGCGCGCACCGCGAGCGCAGTGGCAACAAAGAATCTTGATCGGCTTTACGCCGCTCGGCGAATCGCGATGATCGGCAAATGCCGCCGACCGCCGTGAAACTCGACCGAGAGTTCCAACTTCGCTCCCGGCTTGCCGCGAACGAGTCCCCACGGCTTCGCACACGGTGAACCTCGCGACCATCGCGAACGCACTTCGTATCGCGGCTTGCGAATCGTGTTGCCTCGATTCCTAATCATTCATCGCTCATCGTTCCGCATTCATCGTTCAGCATTCATCGTTCAGCATTCATCGTTTCCTTGAAAATCCCGTAATTTCTCGTGCGAAAAACACGCAAAACAGCAACACCACCCTTAAATTTGCGATTTTCCCGACGATTTTGCCATGCAAGGCGTCCTAACTGTCGCCTCGAATCTTCACAATCGCGAAATAACACCGTGTACAACGACTCTTGCCACCTCTGCCGTCGGCAAAAAGGTCCAATTTTACCCCCCGACAAAACGAGCAAAATCTGCTACACTGTGTCCACCAACACGCTGGTCATCTTTCACTCCCGCAGAAGGTCGCCGGGCTATTGGGCATTGCGATCTGGTGCTTTGCCAGGGCGTATTACTTCGCGTTTTACGTGATCGAACATTACGTCGATCCCGGTTTCAAATTCGCTGGCCTGGGGCCGTTCGTTCGCTACTTGTTTCGCCAGCGGAAGCGGTGAAGCAAAATTTTAGGTCGCGTCGGTGGACGAAAAAAACATTTAGTGGGTAGCCAACCTTGAACAACGCTCCCGCCATTCCGAACGTGCCGCTGACGCAGGCGACGCCAAGTCAGCCAACGCAATTAACTCGTCCAGCGCGGCTCGATTCGCTGGATGCCTTTCGCGGTGCGGTGGTGTTACTGATGGCGTCGTCGGGATTCGGGCTGACCAAGATCGCCAAGGAGTTTCCGGATAGCACGGTCTGGCAATTTGTCGGAGAGCAGTGCGACCATGTTGCCTGGCGCGGCTGTGTGCTGTGGGATTTGATCCAGCCAGCGTTTATGTTCATGGTCGGGATCGCGCTTCCGTGGTCGGTGGCTAACCGCCAGGCACGGGGAGAATCTTTCGGGCGAATGTTCGGTCACGCCCTGTGGCGGGCCGCATTGCTCGTGCTGCTCGCCGTGTTTCTGACTTCGGCCTGGAGCAAACAGACCGATTGGATATTCATCAACGTCTTGGCACAAATTGGGTTCCGCTATTCGAACACGGCGTAACGCTGTTGGTGCTATGGCTGATTGTGTGGTGGATGTATCGTCGCAAAATTTTTGTGCGAATTTAGGGAGGCAAGCATTCGATGGCGACGATTCACGACGGGTCGCTGGGCACCGTCCTTTGTGAAGTGAATTCACGACACTTGACCGCAAGAATTGTTTTGCGGAGGGCCTCGTATTTCGCGGGGAAGGCGATAGAATGGGCCGTTTTGTAGGCTCGAATCAGTGGCTTCGGCTGGCAGGCGATCCTTCTTGTGGAGGGTGGCTCTGGAACGGCGTTGACAATTTGAGCCAATTGGGTACAACAAAGGGTTGAGTTTGTGAAAATTGTCACGAACCCTTCCGTTCGGACGATAACCCTTGTTCCAGTCATTAGTTCGGCAATTTCAGCGGACCCGAAAATTGTGGTTAAGAACGCAGTTTTCCGCCGGTTGTCGGTTTAGATCACGAGGCCTCTGATCACCCCAGGTGAGCGGCATGGCAGACGAAAAGAAGAAATTGAGCGTGGCGGAAATTTTAGCCGCTGCCCGAAAACAAAAAGCTGGTGGTGATGACGCGCCCGCCCCTGTGGAAGCTGCGCCGCCCGCCGCCGAATCGGCTGCGCTGGAAGCATTGCCACCGGCGGTTGAAACGCCGAAGCCCGTAGCTAAACCAGCGGCTGGTGGTGCGCGACCGAGCATCAAGGACATCATGGCAATGGCCCGCGCGAAGCCGGGCGCAACGCCTGCTCCCTCCGCCGAAGCCAAACCGACCGCACCAAAGCCGGCGGCGAAACCGGCTGCTACCGCTGGAACTTCTGCCAGCGACGCAAAAACTCCGGCTGGTCCGGCTCCGGTCAAAGACACAGCGAGCATTCTGGCCGCCGCGCGAAAGGGTGCGAAGCCCGGCCCAGTGACGAAAGAAGAGGCGGCTGCGAAAGAAAAATCGTCGCCCGCCGCACCGGTTAAAGCGAAGCCCGTTTTGGTCGCTCCGCCGATGCCTCCCAAGCCAGAGGCGGCAAAGTCCAAGCCGAAGGCCGCCCCCAATGCAGAGTCGCGACGGACCGTGATCGGAATGATGGTCGGTTCTGCAATGGCTCTCGGCATGACGGCGATGTCCGCAACGGCCGGATTGTGGACTTTGGCGACGACCCGCTTTATGTTCCCCAACATTCTGACCGAACCGCCGAGCCGTTTCAAAGTCGGCTTTCCGGCGAATTTTGCCCCGGGCCAAGTGGAAACGAAGTTCGTGGCCCAATTCGGCGTGTGGGTCGTGAATTACGAATATCAAGGACAACAGCAAATTTACGCCCTGCGAACGGTCTGCACGCATTTGGGCTGCACGCCGAACTGGCTCGAGGCGGAACAGAAATTCAAATGCCCCTGCCACGGCAGCGGATTTTACAAAGATGGCGTCAATTTTGAAGGGCCTGCCCCGCGTCCCCTTGAACGCTATGCGATTCGCATTTCGGATGATGGTCAGGTCGAGATTGACAAGAGCAAGTTGTTTCAAGAAGAGATGGGCGCGTGGGCCGATCCGGCGTCGTTCATCGTGCAATAGGGCATTACGGTTTAATTAGCATTATCGTGTAACTCGTTTTGAGATCCGGCGGACTACCTTACATTACCTTCGCGTTCGCTTGAACGCCCTTTGATTTGCAGAGACTGCACTAATATGTCGCTCGGCGAAATGATCCGTGAGTCGCAGATTTGGAAGAGTATCTTCCGTCACCCCGCGCCGCTGGACCGGCGTAATCGTATCGTCGTGATGTTGACGAACTTCTTTCTGCATCTGCATCCCGTCTCGATTAAGAAGCAGGGGATCGCACTCAGCTATACATGGTGCATGGGGGGCGTGACGTTCTTTTTGTTTTTGGTCGAAACGGTGACGGGCGTGTTGCTGATGTTCTATTATCGGCCGACGCTGGAATGGGCGTTTCAGGACGTGAAGGACTTGCGCGACGTGGCCAGCTTGGGCGTCATGCGTGAATTGCATCGTTGGGGTGCGCACGCGATGGTCATCACGGTTTGGCTCCACATGTATCGCGTCTTTTTGACCGGAAGTTATAAACCTCCTCGTGAATTCAATTGGGTGGTCGGAGTCATTTTATTGCTCTGTACTCTCATGCTGTCGTTCACTGGTTATTTGCTGCCGTGGGATCAATTGGCGATTTGGGCCATCACGGTCGGATCGAACATGGCCCGTGCGACGCCCGTCCTGGGGCATGAAGGGCCGGGTCAGCAATTGCTCACGGTGGGTGGGCTTCCCATGATTACCAACGCTTCCGATGCGCGCTTTGCATTACTCGGCGCGCGCTTTGTCGGCGAGGAAACCTTGATTCGGTTTTACGTGTTGCACTGTGTCGCCATTCCTCTCGCGGTGTCTTTGCTGTTGGCAATTCACTTCTGGCGAGTTCGTAAGGACGGCGGCATCAGTGGGCCGTTGTGATCGAACCCAAGGATCGGGAATCGGCGGAAAAGTAAACTCATTCGTCCGTCGCGAAATATAATTTTCACCCGTTCGCGAACTGGCCGTTCGTGATTCGGAATATCAGTCCAAGGTCCATCATGCACGGAATTAGCCAATTTTTAATGTGGGGTCCATCTCTCCTGGGACAGCACGGCCATGACCCAAATTTCCTGACCAGGATGTCGGGTTTTCTGGGGTTCTATTACCTGTTCCTGGCGGCGATGAACGCGATTGCTGCCCTGTACATGTGGCAGCAAAAGAAGGACCAACGGGGGGCGTTGATCTGGATCGTTGTGGCGATTGGCTTCACGATCCTCTCGCCGCTGGCGATGAGTGGCGACGCCGAGTGGGTTCCCCACATGCCCTCGCTAATTGTCAACTTCGTCAACACGTTCTTCACGGGCACGATCGGTGCGATTTTATACACGGTCGGGACACTCGTCGTGCTGACGATCCTGTTTCTAAGTCGAGAGTTCTTCGTCAAAGGGATTGTCGCTTGGACCGGTTTGAACTTGGCCCTGTTAGCGATGGGCCTGTCGATGGCGGACCAAAACTTCGCCGCGATTGTGACCAAGCCGGACAATGTGCCGATCGTGATGCTCGTCTACCTGCTTGGTTTCTTCACGTGGTTGGCGACCTCCCGCGCGGTTGAGAATGACAATCGGATTGCTCGGGGCGAGCCAGTTTTGGAAAAGTTGAACGACGAAAAAGTCCTCGTGTGGCCCGACTTGGTCTACACCGAGTTGATCTGCATGGTGGCGTTGACGGCGTTTATGCTGGTGTGGGCGATTGGTCTGCCCGCCCCGCTGGAGGAAGCGGCCAACCGCGTCAAAACGCCGAACCCGTCGAAGGCTCCGTGGTACTTCCTCGGCCTGCAAGAAATGCTGGTCTACTTCGATCCGTGGTATGCGGGCGTGGTCCTGCCGAGCGTGGTGTTGGTTGGCTTGGCGGCGATTCCGTACCTCGATTTCAATAAGAAGGGGAACGGATACTACACGATTGCCGAACGGAAATTTAGCTATCTCGTGTTTCAGTTTGGCTTTCTCGTGTTGTGGATCACGTTGATTATTTTGGGGACCTTTCTCCGGGGACCGAACTGGAACTTGTTCGCACCGTTTGAAGATTGGGATCCGCATAAGACGGCCGCGTTAAATAATATCGACCTGTCGTACTTGTTCTGGGAAAACCTTGTTGGGACGGGGATGCCGAAGGCGGCTCCCGGCGCGAGCGGTGGGGCGGTGTTTCTGAATATTTTATTGCGTGAAGCACCGGGCATCTTGCTCGTGTTGGGTTACATGATGATCTTGCCGCCCTTGATGGCGATGACCATCTTCCGCAAGTTCTTCGCCAAGATGGGCTTTTTACGGTACATGGTCATGGCCCAATTGTTTTTGCTGATGATGACCTTGCCGCTGAAGATGGTTTTGCGATGGGGATTTAACTTGAAGTACATCATCAGCATCCCGGAAATTTTCCTGAATTTTTAGTACCTATCATTCAATACATAGATCGAGAAATCGTCCGCGCACGAAGGACGTCAGACTTGGACGAATAAACCATGCCAGCAACCGAACAAACTTGGCGTAATCTCAAGACGATGCACGTGGTCTTCGCGGCCTCGTCGTTGGCGATGTTGTTCGCCACCATCGCGATGTTGACCTCGGACCATAATCGCGAATGGAAGCCGATCCAACAAACGGAACGGGCGATTGAGACCTGGATGGCTGAATCGCGAATCATCGAGCAAAAGACCGACACCTATCTCAACAAGCACGACGAACTGGCTCGTGCGTTGACCACCGCTCGTGTAAAAATACCCGACGAAAACCAGTTTGCAAATTTCAAATCGACCGTCAAATCGTTCGCCGCCGACTGGAATGGCAAGGTTGACGACCGGTTGAAAGAAGGGCTCACTCGACTAGCCAAGGTTAAGGAAATCGACTTTTCGGCGGGAAAAAATGGTGCGGACAATTTGTTGCAAGCCTTGCCGGAACTGATAAAAACAGCGACTGAGAAACGGGCGGAAGCTGACAAAGCGAAAGGCGAAGCCGATAAATTATGGAAAGCTTGGCTCGCCGCCAACGAGCAAGTGGGCGCAGCGGAAAAAGCCTTCTCGCCCGACGTGGCAAAAATTCGTGAAGCGGCCGCAGTCGCAGAAAAAGCTGCAAAGGATGCCCGCACCGTCGCGCAAACAGCCGATGCCTCCGCTGTACAGTCGGAGAACACCGTCGGCAGCAAGCGAGATACGTTTGTGCAGTCGCTGCGGGATGTGGCCAAGGTCGCCAAGCAAAACGAAGACGGTTTAACCCAGGCCGTCAAATTCCGCCGCGCCGAATATGACGAAGCCAAAAGTGCCTACGACGCGGCGATTGGCAAGCATCTTCCCGACCTGGAACTAAAGTCGCTGGCCGACAAAGCCAAAAAAGTCGAAGACCTCATCAGCAAGCAAGTTCTGGCTCAGCAAGAGTCGAAAGAGTATCGCCTCTCACTTGAAAAAACATTGCGGCAACTGACGGATGACGAGGACAAAGCTCGCAAAGCGTTCGACGACAACACGGGCGAACTAACTCGCCTGGAAAAAGCTCTGGCCGAACGGGCCGTGAATCCCGGCAAAAAAATGTTGGAATTCCCCGTTCTGGATGCGTTTGGTCGGCCGCTGAAGATCGACCAGATTTGGCTGCCGAATTTGACGATCAATAATAATTTCAAGGATGTTCCGCGGTTCGACCGTTGCACGACCTGCCATCAGGCTATCGACAAAACGGCCCCCGGGTCCGCAATCGAGGGAGGTTATCCGAGCCGTGAAAAAATTGCCCGCGTGTTGACGCTCGTCACGCCGACCGAGCCGCCGAAAAGTTCGCTGGATGAAAAGCGAGTGGAGATTGGCAAGACGACGAAAAAGATTTATGGATTGGAATTGGCTCCCGCCGGTTTGGTTGAAGAGGATGACGCCACGATCGATGTGGTCTGGCCGGGAACGCCCGCCGCAGAGGCTGGACTGCAAGCTGGCGATGTGATTGAGTCGATTCAATCGACGCATATCACGAATCGTGCGATGGCCGAGTCGTATCTGCTGGAACATGCCGAATGGGGCAAGCCGCTGCAACTCAAAGTTCTGCGGGGACTGCCGCAGCCATACTCGTCGCACCCCCGGCTCGATTTGTATTTGGGTTCGCTTAGCCCGCACCCGTTGCAAAAATTTGGTTGCACGATTTGCCATGATGGTTCAGGGGGTGCGACCGCGTTCAAATTTGCGTCCCACACGCCGAACGATCCCGAGCAGCAAAAGCAATGGGCGACTAAGTATGGTTGGTTCCAAAGTCACGATTGGATTTTCCCGATGTTCCCGCACCGCTTTGAACAAAGCGGCTGTTTGAAATGTCACCATGAAGTGGTCGAGCTTGAGCCGAGTGCGAAGTTCCCAGAGCCGCCCGCCCCGCAACTGGTGGAAGGTTACAATACGATCCGCCGTTATGGCTGCTTTGGCTGTCACGAGATCAATGGTTACGACGGTCCGAATAAGCGGATCGGCCCCGACCTGCGTTTAGAGCCGAACTTTCATGCGGCCGCGCTGCAGTTGAAGGCCGACCCGAACTTTGGCAAATTGGGCGACGAGTTTGCAAAATGGATTGACGAGTTGGTCAAGCATCCGGAGAAGGACGAGATTCGCTACCGGATTCGCGAGACGGTTTTATCCGACAAGAAAAAGACCGAAGCTAAGCAACCGGAAAATGTCCTGTCAGCCGCCTCCCACAAATTGGAAGCGGTCCTGAAAGATGTCGAAGCACCGGGTAAGCTCCGCAAGCCGGGACCAAGCCTACGCTACATCGCCAACAAAGTCGATTTTGATTTTCTGTATAGCTGGATTGCGAACCCGACCGATTTCCGACCGAGTTCGAAAATGCCGCGATTTTTTGGCCTGCACGACCACTTAAAGGCGGGTGCAAAAGAACAGCCCTGGGCCTTGTCCGATTCTCAGCGTTACGAACCGATTGAAGTTCGCGCTGCGGCGGAGTTTTTGTTGGGCAATAGTCAGCCGTTTGAGTATCTGCCCCCGGCGACCGGTTCGACCGAGGGCAATGTTGAAAGCGGTAAGCGGGCCTTTCAGCAACGGGGTTGCTTGGCGTGTCATACGCACGCCGATTTCCGGCGCGAAGGTGTGCCGGAGTCGCAAGCCAATCAAGGGCCGGATTTGTCACGAATTGGTGCGAAGTTGAAGAGTGAGAACAAAGCCGGCTTTGCTTGGCTCTACTCTTGGGTGAAAGAGCCAAATCGTTATCATGCCCGCACTGTGATGCCGAATTTGTTCCTCGATCCGATCACGAGCAAGGATGGCAAGGTTTCCGACCCGGCTCTTGATATTACCGCTTATCTGGCGGCTTCACAGCAAGCCTGGAAGCCGACCAATGTTCCCAGCCGGGCGATAATGTCGGACGAAGAATTGACCGCTCTCAAGCAACTGGCGACGGAATACCTGCGAGAGAAATTCCCGGTCGCCAGTGTAGACGAGTATTTGGTGAAGGGAATTCCGCCCGAGCGAGCAAGTGAATTGAAGGGGGACGAAGGGGTGATGGTTCGTAAGCGAGTCAAAGACGAAAACCCGGAGACCGTTCGAAGTGACATGCAGCGCAAGACGCTCGAGTATGTCGGCCGTCGGACCGTTGGCAAATATGGTTGCGCGGGCTGTCACGACATCCCTGGCTACGAAGATTCCAAGCCGATTGGAACCTCACTCGCCGATTGGGGTCGTAAAGACCCGGCGAAACTGGCGTTTTTGCAAATTGGCAGTTACATCGGCGGTCACGGTGGCACTGCGAGCGAAGTGAAGCATGACGCCAAGAGCGATGCAAAGGAAGCTGTGACTAAAATCGACAAACATGCTGCTCCCGAACAGGCTGCGTCCGCGAAGGCGGATGCCCATGAAACACATGCCCTGTCCGTAACGGACGACAAGGAGATGGCCTACTTCGTGGCGAAGTTGTTACACGGAGATCGTGAAGGATTTCTGTGGCAGAAACTGCGTGAGCCGCGGAGTTACGACTTTATGACATTCCTGAAAACCGACGTCTCGAAGTACAACACGCGGTTGCGAATGCCGAAGTTCACTTTCGCCGTCGATGAGAAAGAGAATCAAAAGGCGATTGAATCGGTGATGACATTCGTGCTGGGTTTGGTGTCGGAACCGGCACCCCCGCAGTACATTTACAATCCCGGACCAAGTCAAAAAGCGATTGTTCGCGGTCGTCAAGTGTTGGAAAAATTCAACTGTGGCGGCTGTCACACGTTGGAGATGGCCCGCTGGACGATTAAGTTTCCGGAAAAAACGGGCTTCCCCGACCAACCTGCTCCGCAGGTCGTCGATTTTGGATTCCTCAATCCGCACTTCACGCCGGAGGAGATTGACGCTTCGCTGAAGACGGATCGTCGCGGTCGCCGTCAAGCACTGTTAGAAGGTTCGCCGATCATGCGGGACAAGGACTTGAAGCCGTCTCGACTGGACGAAGATGGTCAACCAATTTCGGATGAGGACAAACAAACGCCGGGCTTTTATACGTTCAATCTGTATAAGCCGACGTTGATCAACGGCAAGCCTTATCAGGTCGGCGTGAAAGACCCGCTCGTTCCGGAAGCCAGCATTGAAAAGCAATATCCGGCCATTGGCGGAAACTTGGCTCGGCTGTTGTATCCGACCGTGGTCGCGGAAGGGAAGAAGCTCAATCCCAACTTGGCCGCGCCGACGGTGTGGGGTTGGCTCCCCCCGCCGCTGATTGGTGAAGGGAAAAAGGTGCAAACGAAGTGGCTGCATGACTTCTTGCTCGACCCTTATCCGATTCGTCCGGCCGTCGTGTTGCGGATGCCCAAGTTTAATATGAGTTCCGAAGAGGCGGGCGCGCTGGCCGCGTATTTCAGTGCGGTCGATGGTTCCGACGCTCCGTATGAGTTCAACGAGCGGGGTCGCGAAAGTCACTTGGCCAAGGCGAGAAGCGAATATCAGCAGACGGTGGACAAGAACGGCGGCAAGGACCGGGGTTATTTGGATGATGCGATGAAGCTCGTAACGAACAATGACTATTGCGTGAAGTGTCACTCGGTAGCCGATTTCAAGCCGCCGGGCGACCCGACCGCGCTGGCCCCGAACTTGGCCCAGGTGCAACAGCGTTTGCGTCCTGAATACTTGCGCCGTTGGATTGGCAATCCAGCCCGCACGATTCCGTATACGGTGATGCCGGTGAATATCAAAGCGGCCGAACCGGCGAAGCAGGAGTTGTTCATTGGCGATAGTCAGCATCAGCTTGATTCGTTGGTTGATCTGTTGTTGAATTTTGACCAATATGCACAGGAGAAATTGTCGCTCAAGGACCAAGTCAAACCGGCACCGGCCACACCGCCCGCCGAGGTGAAGGGTTCGGAGTAAAGGATTTTGAGAGCGTGTCATTCAGGATCGTAAAAACGAATTTTAATGGGTCTCGCGGATTACCCGAGACCTTTCCACCGTTTATGGCCCGAGGAGCAAGGTTGCTTTTCTAGCCCGTCAGGAGAGTTTGTTATGTCACGTTATTTGAAGAGTCTCGTTGGACCGCTGGTCGTGTTGTTCGTGTTGTCGGTCGGCTTTGTGCAAGCGGCCGATTTCGGCACCTTGAAGGGTCAAATCAAATATGGGGGGACTCCCAAAGTCGCCGAAGAGATCAAGCCTGACAAGGACGTGGAAGTTTGCGGCAAGAACAAAATTTTCCGCGAAGGTTTGGTTGTTGGAAAAAATGGTGAGGTGGCCAACGTCGTGATTTTGCTAAAGAACAAAGCGGGCGAGAAATTGACCGTTGACCCGGCCGTCGAGAAGGACATTCCAAAGACGGTGCAACTCGACAACAACGGCTGCCGGTTCACGCCGCACATTGCGTTCGTCACGACGGGCCAGACGCTGAGTATCACGAACTCGGACACGTGCGGTCACAACTCGAAGCTCTCGCCGTTCATCAATCCGGAGGCGAACCCGACGATTGGGAGCAAGGATAAATTCGATGTCACGCTGACCCAGCCGGAAAACCTGCCGTTTAAGGTTGCTTGTGGAATTCATCCCTGGATGGCGGGTTGGGTCGTTGTGCGGGACAATCCTTTCGCGGTGGTGACGGGCGACGATGGCAAGTTCGAAATCAAAGGTATCCCGGCGGGCGAATACGATTTTGTCTTCTGGCAGGAACAAGGGGGCTACTTGAAGGAAGTCGAAATCGGCGGCAAGAAAGTCACGCTCGACAAAGGCAAGCTGAAGCAAAAAATCGCGGCCGGTGCGAACGATCTCGGTGAGATTAAAGCCGACGCGAAGAATTTTGAAGGCAAGTAAATAGATGTGGGGTTTCCGAAAGGAATTGCGGTTGGAAGCCAGCGCTAACGCTAGCGAGTTGAACGATCATTCGCCTGTAAGGCGAATATTTTTCAGCCCAGGGCAACGCCCTGGGAAATGGTAACACAACTGAAAATCTAGCCCTGAAAGGGCGGAATATCGATTTATTGTGCCCCGTTGGGGCGTTGAGGTTGGTGTAGGCGATGGTTACCCAGGGCGTTGCCCTGGGCTGAATAATTTCAGCCCTTCAGGCTGGTGAGATTGTTTCGATAAAGAACTGATTATGAATTATCGCAAACTGAAAAACTATTTGATCCGTTCGTATACGCTCCTCACCATAGGAATCGTCGCGATTTCTCTGACTGCGTGCGGCGGAGAACCAGCGCGCGGTCCGGCGGCGAATGGAGCGGCAGTCAGCGAAGTCAAGAACAAGATCAATGGTGAACAACCGGTAGCGGAAAAAACCGCGCCGGAAAAAGAACAACCGACTGTTGCAGCGGATGGAGCAAAGTTCGGCGTGTTAAAGGGACAGATCAAATATGTCGGCGTACCACCACAACCGGCGCAAATCCCGGCCGATCCCAAGGTCGCCGTTTGTTTTCAGCAAGCAAAGTTCTATGAGAATCTCGTCGTCAGTAAGAATCTTGAAGTGGCGAATGTGGTCGTGTTCTTAAAAAACAAGGCCGATCAAAAATTGGCGGTCGATCCGGCCGTGGAAAAAGCATTGCCCGCAGTGGTGTCGCTTGACAATCGAGACTGTCGGTTCGTGCCTCACATTGTTACTTTGACCGTTGGCCAGACGTTGAAAATCTTGAACTCGGATACCTTTGGACATAACTCCAACCTCACCCCGTTTGTAAGCCCTACGGCCAACCCCACGATCGCTGCCGGGGAGTCATTCCAATTGAAATTGGAGAAGCCGGAAAACCTGCCGTTCAAAGTAAGTTGCGGAATTCATCCGTGGATGGGTGGTTGGATCGTCGTGCGCGAGAACCCATTTGTGAGCGTATCGGGCAACGATGGAAAATTTGCGATCAATGGAATTCCGGAGGGTGAATATGAATTTGTATTTTGGCAGGAACAAGGGGGGTACCTTAAAGAGATCGTTATCGGCGGAGAAAGTATTTCGCTGAAAGCGGGGCGTCTAAAACGGAAAATCGTCGCCGGTGACAATGATCTGGGCGAGATTAAAGCCGAGGCGAAGAACTTTGAAGACCAAAACAAGAAATAGACCGACTAACTATTCATCTCCGTCGAACGTGAAACGTTCACCCGGCGGCCAACTGACTATGAATCATCGCAAACTAAATAACTTTTTGACCCGCTCGTTCACGCTGCTCGGTTTAGGAATCGTCGCGATTTCTCTGACGGGTTGCGGGCGAGGTGCGCCGCGCGGACCGATTGCCGAAGGCAAAGCGGTCGCCGAAATTCGCTCGCAATTTATGACCGCTGTCCAAACAGGTACCGGGGGCGGAAACACCGCTACGGCCGGGACGGGCTGGGCCAAGCTGTCCGGCGTGGTGAAGTTGGCGGGTGATGCTCCCGCCGAAAAACCGCTCGATATTACGAAGGAACAGGGCGTTTGTGCCCCTGGTGGTGCGGCGGTTTTCGCCCGCACGCTCGTCGTCGATCCGGCGACAAAGGCTTTGTCGAATGTGGTGATCTACGCTCGCAAGGCTCCTCGCGTTCACGATTCGGCCAAGGCGATCGCGCCCGACGTGGCGATCTTTGACCAAAAAGGTTGCTTGTTCACGTCGCGGATTGTCGCCGTTCAAGTGAAACAAAAAGTTTCGCTGACGAACAGCGACACGATTGGCCACAATATCCACTTTGCCGATAACTGCGCGAGCGGATCATTGAACGTGAGCGTGCAGGGTGGAACCGCAGCACCCTACTCACCAACGGCTCAGGACTCGGCCCCTTTCGCGATCAACTGCGACATCCATCCCTGGATGAAAGCCTACATGATGGCCCGCAAGGATGGTTACTTTTCTGTCACCAAGGCCGACGGGTCATTTGAAATCGCCAACTTACCTGCCGGTGAGGAACTCGAATTTCAAATTTGGCACGAGCGAATGGAAAGTCCGAACGCCGACGTGGGTGGCGTGAAAATTGCCAAAGGTCGTTTCAAACTTAAACTGGCGGAAAATGAAGATAAAAAACTGACGGTCGAACTTCCGGTCGCTGGCCTTTCGGCCCAGTGAACAGGTGAATTTCCGGGGGCGGTGATTTTTCGCAGGCCATGTCGGTTAGTATTATAGAGTCTATAAACCACAACTTTTTTACTTGGTCTTTATGAATTCGCGTCGTCACATTTTTGGGTGGAGTTGGCTCGCCTTGCTGGGGCTGGCGTTCACCGGCTGCGGCAAGTCCGATCCCGCCTATTTCCGCTCGAACATCATCGAGATGCGGCCGATCGACGATCCGCAAACCCCGCAATACAAGCAGGCTATTGCCAACATTGTCGAGGCGATGTTCGGAACGCCGGACCAGCCGGTTGTACTCAAAGAACTCGCCGATATCGGCATCAGCGAAACCAACATCCACTGGGCAGCGGGACCGGTCAAGACCGACACCGATGGGGTTGAACGGGGGTTGTATCGCAAGCATTGCTCGCATTGTCACGGCGTATCGGGCGACGGTGCGGGTCCGACGGCTGCATTTCTCAATCCTTATCCTCGCGACTATCGCAAGGGAATCTATAAGTTCAAAACGACCGTCCCCAACAGTCCACCGTCGAGAGAGGATTTAGTACGAATTCTTGATGACGGAATTCCCGGAACGGCAATGCCCTCCTTCAAACTGCTGCTCAAGAAAAAAGAAGCCGACGCTTTGATCGATTATGTTCGTTATCTCAGCATTCGGGGACAGACAGAGTCACGCTTGATTGCCGAGGTGAAGACCGAGCAAGAGGTGCCGAAGACTTCTCGCGATCACTTGATCGACGAAGTTCTCATGCCGACGGTTGATAAATGGAAAGAGCCGCAGAACGTGACCGTTCCAAAGCCGCCGGAAATTGCGAATGAAGAATCAATCAAACTCGGTCGAGCTTTGTTCTACGGGGCGGGCGGAAAATTGGAGTGCGTTAAATGTCACGGCAATACTGCTCTCGGTGACGGGGGACAGGACATTTATGACGACTGGACAAAGAAGACGGCGGACTTAAAGCCGGGTGAAGAATCGCTCGACTTGGCCGAGGGTGGCTTGCCACGACGGAGATTAGAGCCGCGTAATTTGCGACAGGGTGTCTATCGCGGTGGGCGTCGTCCGCTTGATATTTTTTGTCGTGTGGCGGCGGGCATCAAGGGGACGCCGATGCCGGAAAAGCCCGCGACTTTGACGAGTGACGAAGCGTGGCATGTGGTGAACTACGTCCTCTCGATGCCTTATGAAGCCTTCAGCGAGAATCCGCAACCGAAGACCCTGGGCCATGTGACGACGCCCAAGTAACGAACATTAACGGAGCCGAAACGTGAATCGTCTGTGGAGTATTTTGTTCTTAATGGTTCCCGTCGTGGGAGTTGGCTGGTTCGTATGGGCCTACGTCAACCACATGTGGCTCGTTAAGGACATTTCCGAGCAAGGCTGGCGGATTGACCACCTGTTTTATTTCATCCTGTATTTGACGGGCGTGGTGTTCATCATCACCGAAGGGGCGTTGTTTTATTTCATGTGGAAATACGACGCCGATCATACGCAAGAACCGGTCAAGTACACACACGGAAGTCATACGCTCGAGGTTGTCTGGACGATCATTCCGGCGGCAACGCTGTTGTTCATTGCCATCTATCAGATGAACGCCTGGGCCGATACGAAAATGCGGAAGCCGAATATGAAGCCGACGGTCGAGGTGCAAGCTCGTCAGTTCGAGTGGCGACTTCGCTATCCGAACCCACACGGGGACGGAAGTCTGGGTCGTCCCGACGACATTTGGACGGTGAATGAACTGCATGTTCCCATCGACGAAGATATTTTGGTCAGTTTGAAGACGCAGGACGTGTTGCACAGTTTCTTTTTGCCCAACCTGCGGGTGAAGCAAGACGCTGTGCCGGGGATGGTCATTCCTGTCTGGTTTAAGGCCAAGGAACTGGGCCGTTACGATCTTCCCTGTGCGGAGCTTTGCGGCTGGGGCCATTACAAGATGAAGGGTCAACTCGTTGTCGAAAGTCGTGAGGACTACAACGCTTGGTTGGAAAAACTCTATCAAGAACAAATACGCACTCAATTTGAAGAAAAGAAATGAGCACTGCTTCCCTCGGTTCCCATGCGCATGAACACGACCACGCGGCCGATCACGGTCACGTGGCGGGCTTCATGAGCAAATACGTCTTTTCCAAAGATCACAAGATTATCGGGATTCAGTTCCTGTTTTCGACCTTGCTGTGGTTCATCGTCGGCGGGCTGCTCGCGCTCGGCGTGCGGTGGCAATTGGCGTGGCCCTGGACCGACATGCCGGTCCTCGGACGATTGTTCCCACAGACGGGTGGCCAAATTTCGCCCGAGTTTTATACAATGCTGTTCACCATGCACGCCACGGTGATGATCTTCTTGGTCATGATTCCGATTTTGGCGGGCGCGTTCGGCAACTTTTTGATTCCGCTCATGATTGGGGCGGACGATATGGCGTTTCCCACTCTGAACATGCTCAGCTATTGGTTCATGTGGCCCGCGTTTGTGTGCTTTGGGTCGAGTTTCTTCTTGCCTGGGGGTGGGGCGTCGTCGGGCTGGACGAGTTATGCGACCCTGGCGACGAACGAAGCATCTTCGCCGGGCGGCGGGATGGGACAAACCCTGTGGTTGATTGGGCTAACCTTCGTCGGCGTTTCGTCGATGATGGGTTCGGTCAATTATATGACGACGATCATACAGATGCGTGCGCCGGGACTGACGATGTTCCGCTTGCCCCTCACGATCTGGAGCATGTTCATCACGGCGGTGTTGCAAGCGTTCGCGTTGCCCGTTTTGACGGCCGCCGGTTTCATGCAGGTCACAGACCGCTTATTGGGGACCGGCTTCTTTCAGCCTGAAGGAAGCGTGGTCAACAATACAATTCAAGCGACGGGCGGTGGTCAGGCCCTATTGTGGCAACACTTGTTTTGGTTCTATTCGCATCCGGCCGTGTACATCATGATCTTGCCGGCGATGGGAATGGTCTCGGACATGATCTCGTGCTTCGCCCGCAAACCGCTGTTCGGTTATAAGCCGATGGTGTTTTCCATTGGGGGGATCGCCGGGTTGGGATTCATTGTGTGGGGACATCACATGTTCATGTCGGGCATGAATCCCGCACTCGGTCTGACGTTTATGACCTCGACGATGATGATCGCCTTACCCAGTGCGATTAAGGTTTTTAATTGGCTCGGGACGATCTGGGGTGGCAAGCTGCAAATGACCACGCCGATGCTCTTTTCGCTGGCGTTCGTGTCGATGTTTATTATCGGTGGACTGTCGGGAATTTTCATGGCCGCCACGCCGGTCGATATCTATATCCACGACACGTACTTCATCGTCGCCCACTTTCATTACGTCTTGTTTGCAGGTACCGCGATGGGCGTGATGGGAGCGATTTATTTTTGGTTTCCGAAGATGTTCGGCCGGATGATGAACGAGACGTGGGGCAAGGTCCATTTCTTGCTGACGTTCATTTTCTTAAATGGCGTCTTTTTTCCGATGCACTTTTTGGGTGCGAACGGTTTTCCACGTCGCTACGCGGATCCGTATCACTTTGAAGTCTTCTCGAAATTACAGCCGATGAATCAGTTCATCTCGATCTGTGCGATTGCGATGGTCTCAACGCAAATCATTTTCGCAATCAATTTCTTCTACAGTATTTTCTGCGGTCCCAAGTCGGGACGGAATCCTTGGCACGCGAACGGTTTGGAATGGACGGCACCTAGCCCGCCGGGCCACGGCAACTTTGATTTTCAACCGGTCGTGTATCGCGGGCCGTATGAATATGGTTCGCCCGAAACGGATCAAGATTATTACCCTCAGACGCAACCGCCGCCGGAGGGTGGAATGCGGGTGCCGGAAGGGCACTAGGAAATGATGAATGAGGAACGATGAGCGATGAATGGGGCGGGAAAGGCAAAGGCAAAGTCAGAACGCAAAATGCAAAACGGGACATTGTCGTTTTTCGCTCCGCGAAAGGACGCTTTTTGTGGGTCGATCTGAGTCAACTGTGAAACCGAAATTATCCAACACGAACGCTGGTTCTGCGGCCCTGCATCGCTTGGCGGTTGTGTTGGCGTGCGCGACGTTCCCGTTGATTTTCGTCGGTGGGACGGTCACGACGTATCAGGCCGGGATGGCCGTTCCTGACTATCCGACGACGTTCGGCGATAACATGTTCGCGTATCCGATTTCAACATGGTTGGCGGGACCGTGGAATATTTTTGTCGAGCATGGTCATCGGTTGTTTGCGGTCATGGTTGGATATATCACGATTGGGTTGGCGGCCACGGCTTGGCAAAGTGAATCCCGATCTTGGGTCCGCCGCTTGGCCTATCTGGCGTTGGCCCTCGTCTGTTTTCAAGGGGCGTTGGGTGGGGCTAGAGTTTTATTGAACGAGGTTGCCGTCGCACGAATTCATGGCTGTGTCGCACCGATCTTTTTCGCCTTGGCAAGTGCGCTGGCCGTCGTTTCCTCGCGTCGCTGGCGGTCGGGTCAAGCTCGCGAACAGGTTGCGAATGCTGGATCGCTACAACGGCTCAGCCTGATTACGACCGCGATGATTTATTTGCAGATCGTGGCCGGTTCGTTCCTGCGACATATTTCGCCCGGTGCGACGATTGACGCTTTTCGGATTCCGCTGTTGTTTCATCTGTTGCTGGCGGCGGGCGTGTTTATTCACATGTTGCTGTTGGTGGTTTGCATCGTCCGATTTCATCGGCAGGAGCGGTCTTTGGTGCTTTCGACGGCACTCATGACAAGTTTGGTTATTGCCCAAATCACGCTGGGTATTGCGACCTATGTTCTCAAATACAATTGGCCCGCGTTCATGAGTGGCTATGATTTTGCCGCCGGGATGGTCGTCGAACGGGGTGCCTTTTGGACGTCTATGATCACGACCGGTCACGTCGCCGTTGGAGCGTTGCTGCTTGTCACATCGGTGGTCAGTACGCTGTGGTCGTTTCGCTTGTACCAAACCGTGGTCAAACCGCAATCCGAAACTCAATCCACGACTGTTCATCGTTGGCGGGAGGTGCCCGCATGAGTACCACCGCTGTGGCTTACACGGCCCGTCGCGCGACGATCTTGGAGCGAATGGCCGATTATTTGGAACTGACAAAGCCGCGGATTGCGACGCTCGTCCTCGTGACGGTCGTGGTTGCTGCGTACATTGGCAATGCGGGCGCACCGGACGGTTGGTTATTGGTTCATACGCTATTGGGAACGGCTCTTGTTGCCGCGAGTGCGAGTGCGCTCAATCAATGGTGGGAGCAACGGACCGATCTGCTGATGGAGCGGACGGAAAAACGCCCCTTACCCGACGGTCGTTTGTCTTCGGCTGAAGTGCTACTCTTCGGAATCGTAACGATCACGATTGGTACAATTTATCTGTCTGTGGCGGTCAATGTTCTGACGGCGGCGTTGGGGCTGCTGACGTGGTTGATTTACGTCTGGATTTATACACCGCTCAAAACTTTGACGCCGCTGAATACGTTGGTCGGTGCGATTGCGGGAGCGTTGCCCGTCCTGATGGGTTGGGCGGCGGTTGGTGCCTCGTTTAATTTTGGTGTGGTCGGCGAAAAAGCAGCCGCCCTGTTTTTAATTGTGTTCCTGTGGCAATTTCCTCATTTCATGGCCATTGCCTGGATTTATCGCAAACAATATGGGGCCGCGGGCATGAAGATGTTGCCGGTTGTCGATCCGTCGGGCCGCAGGGCGGGCGCACAGTCGGTCGTCTCGGCGTTGATGTTGTTGCCCGTGAGCATCGTGCCGATGGCCTTACACGCAGCCGGTCCGATTTACTTTGCCGGGGCGATTGGCTTGGGGCTGGCGTATTTCGTCGCCTCTTGTCGTTTTTGCTTACAACCGAATGACCAAACTTCGCGGACGTTGTTGCGGGTGTCGCTCGTCTATTTGCCTGCGTTGTTGCTGTTGATGATGTTTGCCCCTTTGCCTGTTTCCCTCAATTGATTGAGCCAACCCTCACCCCGGCCCTCTCCCAAAGGAAGAGGGAGGTGTTTACAGAAACGCTCTCAATTGATTTATTGATTTGACTTAAACCTGAATTGATTTAGCCCCTGATAGAATTGTTCTGTTGAATTTGATCACCCGACTATTTCGCATTCTGAAATCCCAATTCTCCGAAGTTTATTATGTCCGCTGACGCCCACTCATCCGCTGCTCCGCATATCAAGCTGGAATATCAACCTGGCCTGCCGCTGTCGAACAGCAAGTTGATTATCTGGTTGTTCCTTTCGACGGAGATTATGTTCTTCGCCGGTTTGATCGGGACGTATATTGTGTTGCGATTTGGGGCGGTGACCTGGCCCGAGCCGCACGAAGTTCACTTGAGCGAGCCGATTGGTGCGTTCAACACGTTCGTACTGATTTGTTCGAGCGTGACGGTGGTCCTCGCGATGGAAGCGGCTCTCGCGAACAAGGCGGCCCAGGCGAAGATGTTTATGGTGGTGACGTTCGTCCTCGGCTGTGTCTTTTTGGGCGTGAAGATGTACGAGTATAACGCCAAATTTGCCCACGGCATCTATCCGCAAAAGGGGCAAAGTCGCATTCACGAAAAGGCTGACGTCTATTATGTCTCGGCCGTGGGAAAACGCCTCAGCGAAATTGAAGCCACGGTCAATCTGGGAGTTACCCGTCGCGCGACGAAGGACGACCCCTCGCCCAAACCGAACGAAAAAGAGGGCGAGCAACTGAAACTGTGCCAACATCTGCGGGATTATCTTGTGGTTCCCGTCGAGTTGAAGATCGGCAAATCGGACGATTCCGACTCAGCCAAGAAATCGGCAATCCGCTCGTTGAGCCATTACTTCAACTTTGAACTCGATAAGAACCATGAAGACGATCGGGAACACGTGGAGCATCATCGGGAAGTCGAGTTGATAAACGACGAAGTCAAAACCTTACAGCCGACGGTGGCGGGCTTGAAAGCCTTGGCTGCCGAAAAAGAAGCTGTCCTCAAGGCGGCTGAAGAACCGAAGAAGGCTCTCGAAGCCTTGAAAAAAGAACTCGAGGCGGCAATCAAGGCCAAGCCCGACGACCTGGCGGCAGTCGAGAATAAGAAAAAGGTCGATGCCGATTTGATCGTTGCGAATAAGACGTTTGGCGATGCGGAAGGTGCGGCGATTGCGGCGATGAAGGGCTTCAATTCGGTCAATGGCCGAATCGACATTTTGAACGAGATTGCCGAGTCGCATCATGGTCTGAACCACGAAAATGCTTGGCTCAAACTGCCGCAGATCATCCCCGGCGGGAATATGTGGGCCAGCACCTATTTTCTGTTGACCGGTTTTCACGCGATTCACGTGATCGTTGGGTTGATCGTGTTTGGGTTGATGCTGCGATTGAAACTCGATCATACCAAGGCGGGCATGATCGAAGGGATCGGCCTGTATTGGCACTTTGTCGATCTGGTTTGGATTTTCTTGTTTCCGATGTTGTATTTGTTTTAAGATTTGTTGGTCATGTAATAGATGTAGGTCAGGCCACAGGCCTGACTTACGGGTTGAAGTTGTGGGTCTGTTTTTCGTTTATTGAACTGGGAGTTTCGTCAATATGTCTGCACATGGTCCCGCCGACGCCGCACATGCGGCCCCCGACGATCATTCCTCGCACGCCCACGGCGGGCTGGCGAAATACTACGCCGTCTTTTTCGCGTTGTGTTTTTTGACAATGCTGTCGTTCTGGACGTTTGCCGACTTTCCGTTCAAATGGCCGTATCACGATCAGCCAATGGTCGGTCGGGTCTTTATGATGGCCGTCTCGTGTACGAAAGCGTTGCTCGTGATCTTGTTCTTCATGCACGTGAAGTACGAAGCGAATTGGAAATACGTGTTGACGATCCCGGCCGGGCTAATGTCGATCTTTTTGATCCTCATGCTCATTCCCGACGTGGGCAATCGAAACAAGAAAGAAGGTTGGGGAATGCCGACGGAGGAACGGATCAATCACATGGCCGAACCACGGGAAGCGGCCGAAACCCACTCAGAACCAGCCCACGCCCATTGAGTTCGTTCTCGAAAATTGTTTTGTCCATTCGGTTCGACCACCTGCTTTCGTAACCCATGACTCTCGCCCTTGAAATCGCCGGTGTGCAACATCGGTATGGCGAACGGGTCGCGCTCGCGGGTCTCGACTTGTCGATCCCGACCGGCGAAATTTTCGTGTTTCTCGGCCCCAACGGTGGCGGAAAAACAACCCTCTTCCGATTAGTCTCAACGTTGATTCCCGTTCAGCACGGGACGATTTCGATTCTCGGTTTCGATGTCTGTATGCAAACGGCGGCCGTTCGTGAGCGAATCGGCGTCGTCTTTCAAGCTCCCAGCCTCGACAAAAAACTGACGGTGCAGGAAAACCTGCGACATCACGGTCATCTGTATGGCCTGTCGGGTCCGGAATTAAAGTCGCGTCAAGTTGAGATGCTCGAACGGCTCGGCATCGCTGATCGAGCGAAGGATCGCGTCGAGACCTTGTCGGGCGGTTTGCGCCGCCGCGTTGAACTTGCGAAAGGGATGCTCCCACGACCGAAAGTTTTGCTGCTCGATGAGCCAAGCACCGGCTTGGATCCGGGTGCCCGTAGCGATCTGTGGCAATACTTGCGACAAATTCGCGAGACGGAGGGAGTGACGGTCATTCTCACGACGCATCTGTTGGAAGAGGCGGAACAGGCCGACCGCATTGCGATTTTGAACGAGGGAAAACTGGTCGCGCTCGATTCGCCCGCCGCATTGAAGGCGACGGTCGGCGGCGACTCGATCACGATTGTGACCGCTCAACCGGAAGAACTTGCAGCGGCAATACGCGAAAAATTTGGCTGCGTCGCATTGGTCATCGAATCGCAAGTTCGATTGGAACAGCCGCGTGGTCACGAATGGATCGCAAAGTTGTGCGAAGCGTTCCCCGGAAAAATTCAAACGATCACCCTGGGCCAGCCGACGTTGGCGGATGTCTTCATCGACCGGACGGGGCACGCCTTTTGGACGACTTCGTAGACGCCGCTTGTACAAGTTATGGAAGCGGAGGGGTGCCGCTTGTAAGAGAGGTTTGCTTGGCCCATTTTTCTTCCGCTGCACTTTGACGCAGGTAGAGTGGTGCGAGTTTCCAAACGTCGTCGCGCTGGCCCGACTCGTATAATTGAATGGCCAATTGTCCGATCACGGTCGCCGTCGGAAGCCACAATGAAGGATCAATGCTTGTGACGTTCTCTGGAAGTTGCTGGCCGAGTTTTTTGAGAACTGGTCCGGCGACTTTTTCGCCCGCTTGAAGTTGGGCAATGGCCGTCGCGTTATCCAAGATGCGTGCCGGTTCGATCCATTCGGGAATTTGGCCGGGAGTACAATGAAACGTCGCGGCGAAGACCTGTTCCCGCTGGGCGTCCATCCACACGCTCAATCGTTCGATAGGCTGCTCAATTCCGCTCGCAATCGCGTGCAACGTGTTGACGCCCAGCACTTCACATTTCAGGGCATAGGCGAGCGTTTTGGCGGTGGCGATTCCAACCCTTAATCCGGTGAACGATCCGGGACCGATTGCGACGGCGATGAGTTGCGTATCGGTTGGTTTCCAGCCGACCTCTTTCCACAGGTTTCGGATGGCCGGAGCGAGGGCTTTCGCACTTCGTTGTTGTGGTTCCAAGTCGTTCCATGTCAATAGCTTACGGCCGTCCAGGGCGGCGACACCACCCGCCGTGTCGGTCGTTTCTAGGGCTAAAATTCGCACACGGCTCTCAATTCTGCGTAAAATGTTAAGGGTATTAAAGTGGCAGGAGTGACCTGTGGGAGGGTCGTGTTTTTCAGTGAAATGAACGCTGTTTACCAAGTATATATTAGGGCAAAAGCCGATCCATCTCGCGGAAAGGGGCGGAAACAACCCGCGCCCCCTCTCCGCCTTGACCCTAAAACGATACAATCTTACATTGCCAGTTTGCGATAACCAACGGGTCACGGCCGGAAATTAGGCCCGACTCGACCCCAGAAGGAAGGTCCGCGCGCGTGAAACGAGCCTTAATTAGTGACATTCACTCGAACCTCGAAGCCTTTGAGGCCGTGTTGGCCGATATCCGTGCGCAAGGAATCACCGAGATTTATTGCCTCGGCGACATTATCGGCTACGGACCGAACCCTCGCGAGTGTATCGACCTGGTCATCAAAAATTGTCAGTTGACGATCCTTGGCAATCACGATCAGGGTGCCGTGTTCGATCCGGAAGGCTTTAACTCCAACGCCGAGCGGGCGATCTTTTGGACCCGCAAGCAGCTTGAAACAAGTTTTGGCAATCGGGCGGAAAACGACCGTCGCTGGGATTTTCTGAATGAACTGCCTCGTTCCAAACGCGAGGGGAATCTGCTGTTTGTTCATGGCTCGGCGCGAAACCCGCTCAATGAATATGTCTTTCCGGAGGACATCTACAACGAGCGCAAGATGGAGAAAATTTTTAGCCTGATTGAACGGTCCTGTTTTCAGGGACACACGCATGTGCCGGGCGTCTTTACTCAGGGGTTGAACTTTTTCAGTCCCGAGGAGATCGGCCACACGTACACGTTCACTCCGGAAAAGTTCATGGTGAATGTAGGTTCCGTCGGACAACCGCGCGACGGCGACCCGCGAGCCTGTTACACCGTGTTGGAAGAAGAACGTATTTCATTCCGGCGTGTCGATTATCCGCGGGAAAAAACCATTCAGAAAATCTACGACATACCAGACTTAGACAATTTCCTGGGTGATCGGCTGCGCGAGGGACGTTAGTTCAGTGGATAAGCGATTCGTACTATGGATAGTCCTTTCGTTCGTGGTCATTCTCGCGAACTTCTGGGTTCAAATGAAGTTCTTTCCCCCTGCGCCCCCCAAGGCACCGGTGGCGAAGAACGTCGATGTCAAACCGCCCGAAATTGGCAATTTGCCCGACGGTAAGAAACCGGAAGGTAAAACAACGGACGGCAAGAAACCGGCGGAGGGCGATCCGGCCAATCTGGTGAAGCCAGCGGAAAATGGCGACGTGCCCAAGGTTGCGGAAGCACCGGCGAAAGTGATTGAGCCTGCTTGGCTCACGCTCGGTTCGGCCGATCCAGAGAGTCCTTATCGCATGTTGGTCACACTGACCAATCGGGGTGCGGCGGTCGAACGGATCGAACTGAACAGCGAACATTATCGCGATGTGGATGATCGCAGTGGGTATCTCGGTCAACTTGACTTGTTCGATTCTCCCAATGAAGGTGCGACCGTTCGTGTCGTTGGACCGGGAACGCCCGCCGAAAAGGCTGGGCTAAAAATTGGCGACACGATCAAGAAGTGCGACGACAAGGTGCTGCTCACTGGGCCGGACTTGGCCCTGAAGCTGAAAGAATATAATCCCGGCCGCGTGGTCGTGCTAACGGTCGAACGTGACGACCCGGCTGACAAACAAAAAAAACGTCTCCTGCCGTTGTCGGTCACATTGATCCGTCGGCCGCTCGAAGTCGTCCGCCCTGAAAAGAAAACCTATTCGGATAAAGCCACGTCGGATGATCACGACCCACTTTCGCTGTTGATGACGTTCGAGCAAATTGGTGGAGAATTGATCAACCCACCCAACTTAGCCAACAAGAACACACCGCCGGAAGAGAAGGAACCTCCACCGCCGGACGAGATTGCCGGGCTTCACTTGCGGGACACCGAGTGGGAAGTCGTTTCGGAAAAGGACGATCCCAAAAACGACGACAATGCCGAAAACAAAAGTGACTTTGCCCTGCATCCCAATCCGGATCACGAGCCGGAAGTTTTGTTTCGGCATAAGCTGCCTAACCAACAACTAAAAGTCCTCAAGCGTTTTCGTTTGGCGCACGTGCCCGACGAGCAAAAGAATAATGAAGTGTTCAAGGCGTATCACCTCCGCGTGATGATCGATGTGCAGCATTTGGGAACGGCAGAAAAGGACAAGCCGCAAACGATATCTTATCGTTTGGATGGTCCGACCGGTCTGCCGACGGAAGGAGCGTGGTACGCGACGAAGAAGGGGCTGCGCGATGTGGCCACGCAATTTCAAGGTGGCAGTTATGCCCTGGTTAATTGCAGCGCGATCGTCAAAGGCAAGCCGGAGCCGAAACGCCAAAATGAAAAGCTCGACTTTTATGCGGTCGATGCTCAGTATTTTGCGGCCGCGTTGCTGTCGAACGGTGAGAGTCCCTTCGCCGTGACCGATGCTTATCCGATTTATGTCGGTGCGAAGCCCGAGCCGGGGCAGGAGTATCGGGGCAACACGTCGTTTCGCTTGATTAGCCTGCCGACCGAACTGAAGCCGGGCGAAACGATCTCGCACGAACTGACCCTGTTCGCTGGCCCGAAGAAGCCGGACTTGCTCGAACAGTATTCCGGTCATAAAGAGACGGGCGGAGCGAATCTTTCCAATCTGGTCGATTATGGTTGGTTTGGATTCGTGTCGCGGCCGATGCTCGCGTTATTACGATTCTTTTACGGGATCATTCCGAATTACGGAATCGCGATCATCATGTTGACGGTCTTCGTGCGGGCCTGCATGTTCCCCATCAGCAAGAGGCAGGCTCTTGGTGCGCAGAAAATGCAACTGATTCAGCCGGAGATGAAAGCCATTAAGGAAAAGTGTAAGGGCGACAATCAAGCAATGCAAAAGGCGATGTCGGAGTTATATCGCAAGCACAATTATCACCCCTTGAGCGGTTGTCTGCCGATGTTCGTGCAACTGCCGATTTTCATCGGGCTGTACAGCGGGTTACGGTTGAACGTCGATTTGCGGCAAGAACCGTTGTTTGGAAACGCGATCCAGTGGTGTTCGAATTTGGCCTCGCCTGACATGTTGTTCCGCTGGGATTCGTTCGTGCCCGCGTTTCTCTCACGAGAGTCGGGCATGTTCTCGCTGGGGCCGTTCTTCAATTTGTTCCCTTGTATCACAATCCTGCTGTTCATCGTGCAACAGAAAATGTTTATGCCGCCCGCCACCGATGAACAATCGGCGATGCAGCAGAGCATGATGAAGTACATGATGGTTTTCATGGGCTTCACATTTTATTGTGTGCCGTGCGGTTTGTGTTTGTACTTTATTGTGTCCACGTCGTGGGGGATCATCGAGCGAAAGCTGTTACCCCGGGTTGTTCACGCGCCGGTCGCGACCGCGACCGTGGCGGCGGGGAAAAATCGCAAGAAAAAATCTTAGCAATGCGAAGGGGGTCGGGAGTCAGTTTCGAGGTGAAGACTTTCGACAATGGAAAATTATCGCCGCGAAACTGACTCCCGATCCCTTTTAGGTGACACTTGTACAAGTGGCGTCTCGCCGCTTCCGTGACGCGACGCCGCGTCTACGATTCGGTTTGATTCGGTGTCATTTTCGGTTCGGTGTCATTTCCGTTTTGCAGCCTCGTAGCGGCGACCTATGAATAGCCCGGAGTGGAGCGCAGCGGAACTCCTGGAACCACGGCACACACATCACTCAAGCCACGTAGTGGCGACACTATTTTGCGCGGCGATTGTGTCGCCACTACGTGGCTTAAATGTCTTGTGGCGACCGGGACCGTGGGTTAAAACCCACGGCTATTCACATGTCGCCGCTAACGCGGCTGCTTGCGGACAAGTGTCGTGTCACGCTTGGAGTGGTGCTGTGTCAAAGCCGTAGCCCGAATTCCGCCCCATGAACACTCATCCCGACGATACCATCGCCGCGATTGCCACGGCCGCT
>JAYUFG010000441.1:0-3930 GCA_043738845.1 Planctomycetaceae bacterium | reverse complement strand
CGGTAAATGCGACCTGTCGCTCATGATCGACGATTTGTCGCCAAAAACTCAACTCAGGTCAATCGCAATGTTGCAATTTTTATGGTACGGGCCATATTTCCCCGGTTTCGCAAAATATCGGTTAGGATTCGGCCCGAATTAACTTCCCGGTTTCGAGATAGTCGGTTAGCCGCGACGCGCAGCGGAGCGAGGGGGATGTCGTCACATTAACCGAACGAATCACAAATCAACTACCGAAGTTAATTCGGGACTATTACTTAGCCGCGCCGGCTAAGCGATGTATATCCGAGACTATGCCGCCTTTGAATGCTAAAGTGGCCGGACAAAGTGCAAGTTGGCATTCAACGGAAGAATTGTCGTGTTACTATGGTGAACGACGGACAGTTGAGTTCGGAAAACGGGACGAAGATTCGCGAATTTGCCCCGCGAATTTGGCGGTTGTTCCCGTAAATATCAAGAAAAAGCAGGTTCCCGCACCCTTCACACGCTTTACAGGCGGGCGACCTACGGGGTATTTTAGGAGGAAGTCAAAGCCTGCCGAAACGCTCCGGTTCAACCGGTCCCACCCCTCCTTTAGTTCTTGGAAACCGTCTGTTATGCGTTGCATCTTGAGGTCCGCGTTCGCTCTGTTATCTTGGTCCGTGGGAAGTCTCATGCTTCTTGCTGCCGATACCGTGACCGTTCCCTATACGCTTATCGAGGATCCGCTCGATTGGTCAAACTGGCGAGGGCCAGAGCAAAACCGCATCTCCCGCGAAAAAGGTCTCGTCGATAAGTTCGACCCCTACGCCGATGTGCCCGTCAATGTCCTGTGGAAAAACAAAGAGGCGGGCGGGATCAGCACCCCCATCGTTTGGAATGGAAAACTGTACACCATCGTTCGCCACAAGCCCGACACGAAGGTCGAACAAGAAAAAGTCCTTTGCCTCGACGCGGCGACCGGCAAGAAAATCTGGGAGAACGCCTTCAACGTCTATCTCTCCGACGTCCCGGCCGAACGGGTCGGCTGGTCAAGCTGCGTGTGCGATCCAATGACCGGCCGGATTTACGCTCTCGGCGTGTGTGGCTACTTTCAGTGCCTCGACGGCGAGACGGGCAAGACAATTTGGTCCCATTCGATGCACGAGGAGTTCGGCTGCTTGAGTACCTACGGCGGCCGCACGAACATTCCGGTTATTTATGATGACCTAGTCATTATCAGCGCGGTGATGACCAACTGGGGCGACAACGCCGTTCCGGCCCATCGCCTGCTCGGAATGAACAAAGCGACGGGCGAAGTCCGTTGGCTGAACGGTACGAAAGTCCGGCCCGAGGATACGACCTATAGCACGCCCGTAATGACGATTCTGAATGGTCAAGCGGCGATGGTCTTTGGATCGAGCGACGGGGCCGTTCATGCGTTCAAGCCGCGGACGGGCGAAGCGATCTGGCGTTATCAATTGTCGCGACGCGGTTTGAATGTCGCCGTCGTCGTCGATGGCAATAAAGTCTACACGGCTCACAACGAAGAGAACACCGACAACACCACGATGGGCGCGATTGTCGCCCTCGACGGGAGCAAGACCGGCGACATCACCACGACCGGCGAAATCTGGAAAACCAAAAATATCCAAGACGGGAAAGGCTCGCCAATCCTCCTTGATGGCCGGATTTACGTGACCGACGACGCCGCCAAGTTGTTCGTCCTCGACGCGGCCACCGGAAAACAGATCGGCCAAAAAATCTCGCTGACCGGCACGATTGTTCGGGGAAGTCCTTTGTATGCCGACGGAAAACTGTACATCTGCACGACCGGTGCGTGGCACGTTTTTCAAGTCACGCCGAAAGCCCCGCAGCCGCTCAAGAAACTCGATTCGATCCGCCTCGATCCCGAGGACGAAATTACCGGCTCGGTCATCGTGTCGCACGGTCGTTTGTACCTCCCCACGGGCGAGCAACTTTACTGTATCGGCACGCCGGACCAAAAACCGTCCGCCGACCCGATCCCTGAACAACCGAAGGAAACGCCCGTTGTTAAGACGGACAAACCGGCGGCAATTCAGATCATTCCTTCTGAAATGTTGCTCAAGTCGGGCCAGTCGCAAAAGCTGACCGTTCGCGTTTTCAATGACAAAGGCCAAGTTCTCGAAGCGAACGCGACGGGCGTTAAATTCACCGTCCAAGGGCCAGGCGAAATTAAGGACGGGATGTACATGGCGGCCAATACGCCCGAACATTCGGCCGCGTTCATCACGGCCGAACTCCACGGCGTCACGGCCAAGGCCCGCTTTCGCATCGTCCCGCCACTCCCCTGGAAATTTGACCTCGCGGGCATTCCGCTCGACCCGACGAAGAAGACAGGCGAGCCGTCGATCACTTGGATCGGTGCCCGTTATCGTCACGTGATTCGCGAAATGGAGGGGGAAAAAGTTCTCGTGAAAGTAACGACGATTCCGAAAGGAACTCGCAGCCAATCGTGGATGGGGCATCCCGACTTGCATGACTACACGATCCAGAGCGATTTTTCGAGTGCGATTGCGAACAACAAACTGCCCGACATGGGTTTGATCGCACAGCGTTACACGCTCGATATGATGGGACAGAATCAAAAGTTGCAACTGCGAACCTGGACATCGCAAATCGCGACGCGGTTCTCGAAGGATGTTCCGTATCCTTGGAAGCCGAACACGTGGTACACGATGAAGTTCAAAGCCTCGGTCATCGACGGCGGGAGTAAAGCCCTGTTGCAGGGGAAGGTCTGGCCAAAGTCGGAAAAAGAGCCGACCGCGTGGACCATTGAAGCCACCGACGAGATGCCCAACGTCACGGGCAGTCCCGGCACGTTTGGGAACGCCAACGACGCCGAGATTTACATGAAGAACATTAGCGTCGTGCCGAATTAGGATTGCGATCACAAAGCGAAGTATCGCAATCGCAATACACCGTCACCAAGCCGACGCCCTGGCGTCGCTAGATTTGTCACCGCCGTAATTCATGCGGCTCAAATAATCAACAACCCCCTCTTTCAAAATCAATTAGGTCTTTCGATGAAATTCTATTCCTGTGCATGGCTGCTGAGTTTAACCTTGTTCGCGACCGGCTGCGATGAAGGCAAGTCCCCAACCAAACCCGATGCACCCACCTCGAACGAATCCAACAAAGTCTCCGCTCCCGTGAGCGTTCCTAAATACGATCTCGCCGCCGATCCGCGCAAGTTTGCCAACGAAAAGAACAAACCGGCCGATTGGGCGCAGTGGGGCGGTACGTCGCTTCGCAACAACACGCCCGAAGGCAAGGGAATCCCGACCGAGTGGGACGTCGGCGATTTCGAAGACAACGGCGATTGGAAAGTGGGCAGCGGCAAGAATATCCAGTGGGTTGCCCGGCTCGGTTCACAATCCTTTGGCAATCCGGTCGTCGCCAATGGTCGCGTCCTCGTCGGCACGAACAACGGCAAGGGTTGGCTCAAGCGTTATCCGGCCGAGACCGACGTAGGCTGTCTGCTCTGCTTTGATGCAAAGGACGGCAAGTTCCTGTGGCAAGATTCCAGCGAAAAACTTCCGCAAGGTCGCGTGGTCGATTGGCCCGAGATGGGGATCTGTTGCGCTGCGTGTGTGGAAGGAGATCGAGTGTGGTACGTTTCTAGTCGCGGCGAGGTCAAGTGTCTCGCCCTGAATGGCAATCTCGACGCCAGCGGAAGCGGCAAAGACGATTCCGACGAGGCGAAGGAAAAAAACAAGGAAGCCAAATCCTTGTGGACCGTCAACATGATGAAGGACTGGGGCACCTCGCAGCACAATATGTGTAGTTGCTCGATCACCATCGCGGGCGACGTCCTCTTCGTGAACACCTCCAACGGAGTCGATGAAGGACATATCAATCTGCCGCAACCACACGCCCCCAGCTTTGTCGCGCTGAACAAGGACACCGGCAAAGTCTATTGGAAAGATG
>JAYUFG010000440.1:0-3934 GCA_043738845.1 Planctomycetaceae bacterium | reverse complement strand
GCGAACGAAGCCTACACGACCGACCTCAACGGCAACCGCACCACCAACGGCGGGACCGCCCAAACCGTCGGGGCCAATAACCAAATCGCCAGCGACGGGACGTATTCCTATCAATACGACGACGAGGGCAACCGCGTTTCCCGTGAGAATTTGCAAACGGGCGAGTTCACCGTGTATACTTGGGACCAGCGGGACCGCCTGACGCGGGTCGCGATTTTCACCAACAACACGAAGGCCACGCTGGCCATGTAAGTCGATTATCGCTACGACTGTTTCGACCGCCTAATCGGCCGCACGCAAACCAGCCCGACCGGCGGCGTAACTTCTGCCATTACCGACGCCTTTATCTTCGACGGTAAACAAATCGTCGCGGTATTGGACGGGGCAGGCAACATTCGCGAGCGTTACTTGTGGGGTCCGGGCGTCGATCAACTTCTCGCCGTCGAAGTTGCGGCCCCTCCCGCTGGCGCGAATCAAACTTCCGCGTCGGGCCTTGGTGCTGGAGTGTACTGGGCATTGACCGACCAACAAGGAACGGTCCGCGATCTAACCGATCCCTCTGGCAACATCACATGGCACGGGGACTACACCTCGTTCGGCGAATTGAAATCCGCTCCGCCCTCCACCGCCTCTCGCATCTTCTTCGGTTACACCGGCAAACCGCTCGACGTTGTGACGGGTCTGCAATGGAACAATGCACGGTGGTACGATTCAAGATTAGGAGTTTGGGTTTCGCGCGATCCAATCGGCTTCGCCGCCGGACAGAGTTCATTCCTTGAATACTGTCACAATGACGGTGTCAATAAGGCAGACCCGAGCGGCAAAAGAGAGGCGGACGACAGAAATATTCGGGAGTTCTCAGCCTTAATAAATGTCGACCAAAAGCTCGAAGACATGGTCAATGGCGTAATTGAAGCGATGAGGTACCAGGTTATTGGAAAGCGCCGTCCCGCAGAACGTCGCCCAATCGATCTAAACTCCATGGACGCCAAAGACGCATTTAAACTGATTTCTGGCGGACACGAATTGGCGAATCTAGTCGGCAGAGCACTTGGCGACAAATAAAAAGGGCACGGGGGTGACAACGTCGTTCATGGGATGGTAAAAGAAGGACGCGGCTCAACTGACATACATTGAGGACTGGCTCGAAGGGCTTTCGTCAACCAATGGTGAAATTAGGAAACTAGGGTTCTATGAATCCCTTTATGGTGACAACCCCATTGGAAAAAATGCGGTGCTCATAGACAACAAACCGTGGGCGTATTACTCGAAAGAAACGGCTGACCATATGATTTCCGGAACCATTCGCGTGAATAACGTGTTAATGGGAACTGACAAATAGGGACATTTCTTTCAACAAGGTCATTGGCTTTATCGTGAACGTAATTATCTCAAAACTGAGGTCGAACGCAGGATGTTTTCATTGCACCTTGAGGGAGAAGGGGCTCCGATCGAGGGAGACGCAGATCGGTTTAATGAAGTGGCGCGGCGTATTGCACCAGATCTTTTTTCAAAAGGTGGCCCAGGGCCGCAAGGTATTTTTGGAGACGCGTCGACGGGCGTAATTTCGAACGCAGATGTTGAGGCGAATATCGAGGGCCACAAGTTCTTCGAAGCCTTGGCAAAAAACCCGTGTTCCTTTGTTTTCCGCGTAAGGGATTATAACCTAAAAAAATTCAATGAGACGGCAAACCCAAATACGTATACACACGGAATTACAGTACGGACGGGCGAAAACCCCTCAACTCCAAATGTCGATGCGTCTGCTGCTGGGTTTTATCAAAGTCTAATGGGAAGTCACTAACCGCTTTTTATTGACATGATTCCAAGATATACGTTACGCGAGCTTTTGCTCGCGTTTACGCTCATTTGCGTCGGAATCGAAGGCCTAGTAGTTTTATGGCGATCCGAAACGATTTGGCCACTTGATCTTCTTTGGTATATTCTATGGTATGGTTCGGCCGCCGTAATTGGCACGGGAGTGTTCACGTTGTTTCAACGAATGCTTTTCGGAGCACTTCTCGGCATTGCTGTTGCTGCTGCGATCAGATTTCTTGCGGTCAAGATGTTGATTTAAATAAAACAATTGTTGATGTATTTGTCCATCGACTTTCGAAGTCACGTTTTTCGACGATTGTGCAGGCGGACTTTTTGGGGAACTGTGACGACGAAGCACGGCATTTTTGGTGCGAGGCTCTTTGGCAATTGAGAAGAATCGAGGCGTTCGGTAGGCAAAAACCCTTCCTTCGTGCGCACCGCGACCGCAGAGACAGCAAGGAAGCATGATCGGCTTCACGCCGCTCGACGGATTGCGATAATCGGCAGTTGCCGCCGACCGCCGTGAAACTTGACCGAGAGTTCCAACTTGGCACCCGGCTTGCCGCGAACGAGTGCCCACGGCTTCGCACACGGCGAACCGCGCGGCCAATGCGAACGCGGTTCGTATCGCGGCTTGCGAATGTTCGGAAATATCCGACGGTAAACTTCGTTCGGCGTTGCCCCGCTCAGAAACTCGTGCGGTCGATGCTCGTTGTACCAATGGGCAATCAAATCGAGTTCCAATTCATACTTTTTCTGATTGAGCGGAACGACGATCTCGCGGAGCAGTTCCTTCATCGTGCGGATAAACCGTTCAACGACGGCGATGCTCCCATGTTGACCGACCGCCCCACAACGGGCACGAATGTTTCGCCGTTGGCACCACGCTTTGAAACTGGCGCACCAAAATTGCGTGCCTTTGTCGCACACGACGTATTTCGGTTTGGCTTTCGCCCGACGGATAGCTTGGTTCAGACACGTTTGTACGTCGCACGATTGCCGATGGCCAAGAAAGCAGGCCTGCCGTAGGTTTGCTCGATGGTTTCAAAATCCCAACCGGCACAATGAAAAATTCGTGAACCGGTTGGGACTCTGTAAACTTGGAACTTCGATACTTCGGAGCGGAGCTAGCGACGAATGTTGATCGTTAGCCAGCAACTTTTTGCAACTCTTTCAGCGAGTGAAGTGTTGTGGCGACGATCGAAGTGGGGGGTCTGTATTGTTGGCCCTCAATTGCGTTTTTCCACATTGCCGCAGACAGAGTCCGCCCGACAACGATGACAAGTTGCCGAACAGCGATCCAATCTGGAGCATCATGCAGGACATGGGAACGGTTAAAGACTGGGTTCGACGGTAAGAGGCTGGACGTTGGGTCCGCTTCCACCGAGAATACACAGTGGTAGACGATCGGCTAACCTGTTCCACTTTCAAAACCCCACCCATGACCCGCACCATTCAACTTGCCGCCTCGTTACCTGCTCCGCCGGAGCGGCTGTTCGACATGTATCTCGATCCGGCTGAGCACGCCGCGTTCACCGGTGCGCCCGTCACGATCTCAGCCCAAGCAGGCACACCATTTCGAGCCTTCCATGATGTCCTGTCGGGCACGATCCTACAGGTCGTTCCCAAACGGCTCATCGTACAATCGTGGCGTTCTCCCTTGTGGGGACCAAACGATCTCGATTCGACATTGATCCTTTCTTTCTGGCCCGACCCGGTCGGCGGCCGAATCGAATTGGTTCACGTCAACGTGATCGACGCAGACTTTGCGGGCGTCAGCCACGGTTGGGAAAAGCATTACTGGACACCCTGGCGTGCGTATCTTACGCGATAAGGAATGTTCGGTCTGGGAAAAAACGTTGCCGCAAATTCGTCGCGCAAAAGGACAGCGTACAGATCACGGGCGTATCGTGGCCACTCGCGAGGAGTCGAAGGTTGCGATTCGGAAAGAAATCGGACCGGCGTGGTCGTCGGGTTAGTGCGTTGTCACACCCTGTTTTTGAGATTGTGTGGCACTGGCTCTGGCCCATTGATCTTAACACATCTCTGCTAGCATCAAAAAACGCCGGGAAAACGCATGTGCGAAAACTGAACACTCAAAACGCGAAAGTCGATT
>JAYUFG010000439.1:0-10395 GCA_043738845.1 Planctomycetaceae bacterium | reverse complement strand
GGCGATACATACAGGCATGAGGAGTTTTCCGACGACGCAATAGTTCGCAGGGTACGCATCTTTGCGTACCCTGATTCGTACCTGATTTTGATTTCGCTCCGACACTTGGTAGGCACAGGTGCATACCCGACGACAATGGGAAATGCCCTACACGGTTATTTGTTCTTCTTTTCAACCGATTTGGTTACAACGGCCGTCGCGAGCAACTGCTGATGTGCTTTGCCTGCGTACAACCGAAATTCGTATTTGCCTCCGGAATTGATCCACGTGGCCTCCTGTGACCCAATTCCTCCCTCCGTGAATTTGATTTCTTCCCGCTCACCGGGTATCAGAACCCACACTTCTCCCCAATCAGCTTGGGCATTGGTTCGCCAACGGATCGTGACCTTTCCGGGATTCGGTCCGGCGGGAAGCGGGTTTGGTGTTCCAACAATAAAAGGCGTGATATATTCCCCCGAGGAATCCTTGGGAAGGTCCGTCGCAGTCGCCGGAGCGGGCGATGGTGTTGGAATTAAACTATTGACCGCCGGAGTTGGTTGTTGCGGCGGCGGGTTATTGTTGCACCCACCGAGCAGAATAATCGTGCCCAAAAGCGCAACGAAAAATGTGGAATTATATGGCCCAAAAAACGAAGTGCCTCGCCAGAAATTTGTCTGGTGATCCATGATTACCAATCCTGGTTGAGAAAAATCCAGTGTCCAACACCGGATGAGATAAGATATTGCCCACTTTGGGGCGAACAATGTCTATTTTACTCACAAATCACGGTGTGCCGCAATTAGCCCAAAACCAGGGGGTTAAGGTGCTTTTTCCGCTGGATTGGTGGCGGATGAATTTTCCGGGCGGCGCAAGAGGTAAAACAGCCGTCCGGCTGTGTCACTTTCTGCGACCCATTCGTGCTCAAACCGCAAGTAATTCCGGAATTCTCCGTAGTGGTCCCACCACCACGACGAGGCAGCGGGCAACACAAACCATTTCGCACCCTTGCCTCGCAACGCTTCCAGTTGAGCAATCGCGTCGGCACTGTTCGCCGGATGAAAACCGGCATATTCGCCCGCCGCATTTTGCGGAAAATGCCAACCTCGCCAGCCCGGCCAGTTCACGAGCCGGTCGTCGCCCTTGCTCACGATCACGGCAATCTCGTCGGGCTTAACGTATTCGGTGGCAAGTTCCCACAACCGCTCGACCGATTCGTCGTATTCGCGATTTTCCCGGCGCGAGTAGGGAACCCAGGCTCGGCCCCATTTTTCTTCCCATCGCTGGCGGTTGGCATGAAAGAGCGGTCCATACTCGCCGGTCGCGGCCAATTTTCCGAGCGAGGCTTGGCCAAAATGGTGCACGAACGCATCTTCGACCAACAGCAGTCGAAATCCCGCCGCTCGCAGACGACACGAAAAATCGTCGTCCTCAAACATCCCTTGTTGAAACTGTTCGTCGAGTGGGCCAACCGCTTCATAAACGTCGCGACGCAGCGCAGCACAAAACAAAATCAGCCGAGCAAGTTCGCGAGTTTCCTGGGCATGAGTAGTCGCATATTGGGCAGCGAACTCGATCAGTTCACCATACGTGCGATAGTCGGTCGTGAGGTCGGCTTCGTTGCCTGCCCGATTCGTGACCGGTCCGACGAGTCCGACCGATTTGTCACACAACGGGCGAATGAGTTTTTCCAACCAGCCCGGCGGAACGATGGTGTCGTTGTTTAGCAGCACCAAAATTTCGCCGTGGGCGGCGGCCAGGGCCTGATTGTTGGCGGCAGCAAAACCGCGATTTTCGACATTGAGGATCAATCGCACTCGCGCGTCGCCCTTCGCGAACTCTTGCAAATACTCCACCGTTCCATCGGTCGAACCATTATCGACAATGAGCAATTCCCAGTCGGGCCCCGTCGTGTTGGCCAACAGACTTTCCAGACAGAGCCGATTGAACACGAGGTTATCAAACGTCACGACCAGGATCGAAACCGCTGGCTGCGCTGTCCCCGACTTGTTTACATCTCGTTCCACCTCTACCCGGACTGGCTTCTCCAGCACCGCGTAAGCCGTCGCTTCGGTCAATCGGGTTGGCCACCGCGAGACGGGTGTAAGAACCAGCGAATTTGGCCAAGGGCTATTCATAAGGACCGGTGCAATCATCTGCGGCAGGGGAAAATATTGGTTTATCCATTAGGTAGTTCTACTACCTATTGGCGCACGATTTTTTGAGGCCGCTTCTAGCGGCCTTTCCCGCGAAGCGGGTAGTAGGCCCATGCTTTAGCATGGGTTAATTCCAGGCGAAACACCGCAATTCTCCCCCACCTTCGGCGGCGACGTGGGGGAGAATTTAGAACGAGGAGGAACTCGGTGGGCGGCGTATGCGACCCATGCTAAAGCATGGGCCTAATACCGCCTTCGGCGGAAAAGTCCGTGAACGGACTTACCATACCACAAATCACAATTGATAAAATGATCGGGACAGTTATCTATACGCCGGTCATAAGCTCGTATCACGTCCGATTTGAATTGAAGCACGCTACGAATCTTTTTTCTTGACGAGCATTTCCTGCCATTCGTGAATCAGTTTCAACGCCGAGAGCGGCGTCGTGTCATTGAGGTTCAGACTGCGAATCGTTTCCAACAAAGGATGCTCGCTCGGACCGAATAAGGTTAATTGAAGATCACCGCCGGGACGGACGCGACTACGCCGGGCGTTTTTGCTGCGACCCTGACCGTCCAGATGCTCTTGTTCAAGCTGGGCTAAAATCTGCTTCGCCCGCTCGTTCACCTCGCGCGGAACACCGGCCAAGCGGGCGACGTGAATCCCGTAACTCTTGTCGGCCGCTCCGTCGATGATCTTGTGCAGAAAAACAACTTGCTCATCCCATTCGCGCACCGCGACGTTGAGATTCTTCACCGACGACAACGTCTTTTCCAGTTCGGTCAGTTCGTGATAATGGGTTGCGAACAACGTCCGACAACCGATCTGGTCGTGCAAAAATTCGACAATCGCCCAGGCCAACGACACTCCGTCGTAGGTGCTTGTCCCGCGACCGATCTCGTCAAGAATGACGAGACTCTGCGGTGTGGCCGTGTTGAGAATTCGGGCGGTCTCGGTCATCTCGACCATAAACGTACTTTGACCACGAGAAAGTTCATCACTCGCGCCAACCCGGGCAAAAATTCGATCGGCGATGCCAATCGTCGCCTGTTTGGCGGGCACAAAACTTCCAACCTGTGCCAAGAGCGTGAGGAGCGCAGCCTGACGAATGTAGGTACTCTTGCCCGCCATGTTCGGGCCGGTGATGAGGAGAATGCTGCCCGACTCGCCGCCAGAAATTACGTCGTTGGGTACGAACGTCCCATCGGTGAGGAGGCAATCGAGGACCGGGTGACGACCGTCGATGATGTTCAATACCGGCTCGGCCACGAGCTTGGGCCGACAATAATTCCGCACCCGAGCAAGCTCCGCCAGCGACAACAGCACATCGAGTTGCGCGAGTGCAGCGGCGGTCCCTTGCAAGCGTCGCGCGTCGGCGGCGGTCGTGTCCCGCAATCGCACAAAAAGCTCGTACTCCAGTTCCTTGGCCTTTTCGTCGGCCGTGAGAATTTTTTCCTCGTACTCCTTTAGCTCCGGCGTGATGTAACGCTCGGCGTTTTTGACGGTCTGCTTGCGGATGTAATGAACGGGGATTTTTTCCGAATGCGTATTCGTGATTTCGAGGTAATAGCCAAACACCTTATTGAAGCCGACCTTCAACGACGGAATCCCAGAGCGAGCAATCTCGTCGGCCTGATAGCGGGCGATCCATTGCTTACCCCCCGCCGCCAATTCTCGCAATGCGTCAAGTTCTGCCGAAAAGCCGCTGCGAATAAAGCCGCCGTCGCGACTGAGCAAAGGGCAATCGTCTTCCAATCCAGCCTCAAGTTGCGTGCGAAGTTCCGGACAAAGGTCGATCTGACTTTCCAACTCGCACAACAGACCGCTATTTCTCTCCGATAACTTCGCCTTCAGCGGCGGCAAACTTCTTAATGTTCGGCCCACGAAAGCCAAATCTCGCGGACTCGCCCGACCGGTCGTGACGCGAGCCAGCAGCCGTTCGAGATCATAGATATTTTTCAACCGCTCGCGTAAGTCAGCGGCGAGCGTTGGTTGGCCCAACAGTTCCTCGACCGCGTCGAGCCGTTTTTGAATCGCATCGAGATTTGTGAGCGGACTCGCCACCCAATCACACAATAGGCGCGAACCCATCGGCGTTGCGGTCCGGTCGAGGACCGACAGAAGTGAACCTTCTCGTTTTCCATCGCGGATTGTGCGAGTGATTTCCAAACTGCGGCGGGTTGTCTCGTCGATTTCGAGCCGGTCGCCGCTGCGATAAGGAATCAAGCGGTCGATATGTTCGAGCGACGCTTTTTGTGTTTCGGTTAGATATTCAAGGATCGCACCGGCGGCGCGAATCGCGGGAACGTCCGTTTCATCATCGAAGCCAAAACCGCCGAGTCCCTGTGTGTGAAACTGCTTGGCCAAGGTTTGCGTGGCGGAAGAATGCGAAAATACCCAACCGGGCCGCCGCGTCAAAGCACAACCGTTCGCCAATAAAACGCCGTCGGTCGAAACGTCGCAGTCTTCACTGGCAAGACACTCGGCTGGCCCAATCCGGGCCAGTTCATCCGCGAGCCGTTTGCGGTCCACGTTCGTCGCGAAAAATCGCCCCGTCGAAAGCTCGACCCAAGCGACGCCAATGCGCCCCGCCTCTTTCGGATCGCGACTATCCACGACGCAGGCCAGGAAGTTACTTTCGCGTGGATCGAGCAGGGCGTCGTCGGTCACAGTGCCGGGAGTGACGATCCGAGTGATCTCGCGTTTGACGATCCCCTTGGCGAGTTTGGGGTCTTCCATCTGTTCGCAAATCGCGACCCGCATCCCGAGCGAAACGAGTTTCGCCAGATAGCTTTCCGACTGATGATGGGGAAAACCGGCCATCGGGATCGGGTTGTCCCCTTTGTCGCGACTGGTCAGCGTCAATCCCAACAGGCGGGCGGCCGTTTTCGCGTCCTCAAAAAACAGCTCGTAAAAATCGCCCATCCGAAAAAACAGCAACGCATCGGGACAGGCCGCTTTGGCCTCCTGATACTGCTTCATCATCGGCGTTATGGGTGTGGTCGTCGTGGTCATCATAGTGACGGACCATGCTAGCAAAATGAACGCTGGTCGGACAGTGTTTTATACAGCCGCGATGTCTTCATGCGGCCGCGTTCGCGGCGACCTATGAATCGCCAGGGGTAAGCGTAGCGAAACCCCTGGATTCCGGCACAATCGCAACAAGAGGCACGTCAGCGGCGACACAAATCGGGCCACGACGATCCGTGATTTGAGAGCATCCTGTCAGCAGGGGCGGATTTTTTCGCCCACCTGTGCTAAAATCAAAACCATGTCCTCCACCGCGAACCAGACTGTTCCGCGTCCTCGCCTCCGCTGGTTTCAATTCAGCCTGCGGACGCTGTTCGTGTTTATGACGGTCGCCGGGTGTGGATTCGGCTGGCTCGGGATCAAGGTGCGACAGGCGATCCAGCAACGCGATGCCGTGGAGGCCATCGCGAAGGACGTGGAAATTTTTTACGATTATCAAATCGACGCCCAGGGTGACATCCACGAAAGCACCCTGCCGTCGCAGCCGATCTGGCTGCGAAAGCTGGTAGGGGCGTGGATGTTTGACGACGTCGCCTTCATGGGGATCAACACCGACCAACAAATGGAGCTGATTCAGCACTTCCCTCGGCTTACGTCAGTGCAATTTTATTGTTTCGAAGGAATCACCGATGCCGGTTTGGCCCACCTTAAAGACGCGCCACAGATTCAACGACTGGAGTTTGGTATCGATCCCAATGTTACCGATGCCGGCATGATTTACTTGCGCGACCTGCGGCAACTCCAATACCTCGATATCCAGCACTTGCAAATCACCGACGCCGGGCTGGAGCATCTGAAATGTTTGACGCAACTCAAAAAGTTGAAACTTTCGCAAGGCAACCGAATCACCGCCGAAGGGGTACGAAAACTTCAAGCAGCATTGCCAAAGTGCGAAATTGTATGGTGAAGACCGCTCAATTCGACGATTCGCCCGCAATCGGTCGGTTTGCTCAACGCCAGAAATTTTGGCCACCCGCAACCAACCGCCAAATTGGTAAGAGCTTAACAATTGGAAGTGACTCGACATCGCCCTCGATTATTGGTGGAGCGGATTCGGCTGGTATTTTGGTACACTTGTCGAGTTTTGCGCCTTGGCGTGAGATTTTTTTCTCGCGGCGAAGGGGGAAGTCTCACGCCAAGGCGCAAAGGTTCGGTTCATTTCAAGGGTTCGATTTCCGATTGTGCAGCGGTGAATACATCGGTGAACATTTTTCCAAGGCCCTGCAGGCGAAATCAAGTTACTTCAAACATGTATGCAGTTACACAAACTGAAAATTTAACAAACGACTATTGCTTCGTCGCAGCTTAATTGAGGGATGGTGTGTCACTGGCTCTGCCAGTGTGAACCGCTAAAACAGCACTGGCCGAGTCAATGGCACACGACAGCGGCATCCCTCGTTTTAGCCGAAACAACGCACTATCTTGCTATTTCGCTCCCATTCGTAATCCACCGTCGAGGCGGATCGTAGTGCCGTTGAGATAGGTGTTTTCCACAATCTGTTGGGCCAACGCGGCGAACTCGTCGGGCTGGCCGAGTCTTGGCGGAAAGGGAATTTGGGCCGCCAGCGAATCGCGAACTGCCGTCGGAGCGGACGTCATCATCGCCGTTTCAAACACGCCGGGAGCAATCGCGACCGCACGAATTCCGCAGCGGGCCAGTTCCCGCGCGAGGGGCAACATCAGACCGCTCACGCCCGCTTTCGACGCCGCATAACCCGCTTGGCCAATTTGACCGTCTTCGGCGGCGACGGACGAAGTGGCGATCAATACGCCCCGTTCACCATCGGTGGTCGGCGGATTTTTCTCGAGGGCCGCCGCTGCCAAGCGAAAGACGTTGAACGTCCCCATCAAATTCACTTCGATCACGCGGCGAAAGAGTTCCCAATCGTGCGGGCCATTTTTGCCGAGCAGTCGCGCCGCCGCTAAAATTCCGGCACAATGAACGACACCATGCAGCCCGCCAAAACTCTTCACGGCAGAATCGAGAGCGGTTTGCACACTCGCCGCGTCGGTCACATCGACCTGGGCGAAAAGTGAACGAGGCCCAAGCCGTTGTGTTAATTCGCGGCCGGTCGTTTCATTCAGATCGGCGATGACAACATTGGCTCCCGCCCCATGAAACCGTTCGACGCACGCCCGGCCAAGGCCAGAACAACCGCCTGAAATTAAGAACGTGTGGTTGGCGATTTGCATGGTAGTAATATCGGAAAGATGGCAAGAGGCGTGAAGGCGATGGTGGCAAGAGACTATCCTGTCGTTTATGCACCATTGTTTCAAGTGCGGACGCTCCCTAACGGATTTGCAGGCGATGGTCCGGTTAATTCACTGCGGCGTTGTCACCACTTAACTTTGGGATTGAGACACTGCCCCGAATCGCAAGCGATCGGGGTGGCCCATCGAAAAAATGACCCAATTTAGTTCCTCACTTCCCGTCGATAGACTATTTAAACGACACTGGCCTTAGCGTCGGAAAAAGAGGGTTGGAAGGGGCGACATTTGAACGGTTGGGCGTGATCTCGGATTTTGACTGAGCTTGTGGAAGGGTCAGAAATGCCGGTGTCGAATCGGGTAAAATCGCGTATAATGCGGGTATCGTCGCAAACGGGATGTTTTTAATTAGATTCAAAGCCTATTCGCGAAAGTACGCCCTTTCGCGAACCGAAAGGCGACATTGGCGGAAGCTGGAGGTCGCACGATGCTGCGAATGTTTGCCCCAATCCATGTCATCTTTCAAACCGCGATAGAACGCTTATCCCCGGTTCTGATTTTCCCAGTTCTGCTCGTCGGTCTAATTGGATTTGCAAATACGGCCGTTGCCATTGCGGCCGATGGTCCCAATCCTCCGTCCACCAAGAAGTCGGGCGACAATCTCGATGAGCAATTACTCAAAGGACTTTCGGGCGGGCTGACGGGCGACCTGCTTGACGGCTTGGACGAAAAATCGACGGTTAAGAAACCGGACGGAAACAAGGGAGAGAAATCTGATACGAAACCGGTCGCCCCGGTCAAAGGTCAAAAAACCGACAACCCGCTCGATCAAGAATTGTTGAAAGCGTTGCGAGAGGGCGAAGACATCGGGGAGTCGGGCAACCCGCTCGTTCGCATTGGCCAAAAAATGCGTTCCGCCGAAGAACTGCTTGGTCAGGGGAAGGAGACGCAGCAAGCTCGCGACTTGCAAAACAAAATCGTCGCCGACCTGGACGTACTTATCAAGCAACTCAAACAGCAGCAGCAAAAGCAAAAGTCGGCGGGGGAAGGAAAGCCGGGCGGTTCTCAGCGGAGCGGCGTCAATCAGCCGGGCGGAAGCAAGTCGGGCAGTGGCGAGGGGAATCAAGCGAGCAGCGGACCTGCCCGCGAGAGTACGACCCAACTTCGTGATGGCAAAGCGGAAGCGGTCGATATGGCCGAAATGAAAAAGCTGCTCAAGTATCTGTGGGGCGACCTTCCGGAAAAGGATCGTGAGGCCCTGCTCAATTCTTCCGACGACCGATTCCTGCCGAAATACGAACTCCTTCTGGAAAAGTATTTCCGCCGCCTGAGCGAACAAAAAGCCAAACCGTAACAACCGCGTCGTAATGGCCCCGTCGTCGTGCGGTTCCACGTAACCAGCTTGGCAAAATTTGTGGGTTGCGGCGAGTTTCTTGCATTGGAGCGAAATGGCCGGGCGGCAAACTCGACCGGATCGTTCGATCTTTCAATGTTGCTGGCCAATGCTGGCCGCAGCCAGCACATTCGGAAAGAACGGATCATGGCCGGTTTCCGAAAAAGTCGAAACATTCGATAGACGCGGCATGCGCGACGCTCGACTTTCAATCTCCTGCGGCCTGAGCATCATGATCCTGAAAAGACTTCTACTGCTGGCGGTTTGTTGTGGGATGTTTCATCCACGGCTCGCAGCTGCGCAGTCGCCCAGTGCCACCATCAACAGCGCAACCTCTCGCGGGCCAATGTCGCTGGCCGAGTTCGAGTCGCTGTCTTGGCAACACAATCCGACGCTCTCGCAAGCAAATGCTCGCATTCAAGCGGCCCAGGGCAAGTGGCTGCAAGACGGCCTCTACCCCAATCCCAAATTGTCCTACAAAGGGGACGAGATGGGGAACGGCCGCACGGCAGGCTTTCAAGGTTGGGCGATTAGTCAGGAAATAGTTACGTCGAATAAACTCGGCCTGAATCAGGCGGTCGCTGAACAACGGACTCGTCAGGCACAATTTGAACTCTCGGCACAAGAGTGGCGAGTTCGTAACGACGTGCGGATTCAGTTTTACAATTTGCTGCTTGCCCAACGCAGCGTGGAACTCAATCTCGAACTGTATAAAGTTTCACAAGCCGTCGCCAAAACGGCCCGCGACCTGTACAAAGCGGAAGAAGTCAGCAAGATCGACGTGCTGCAAACGAAGATCGAAGCCGACATGGTCGAAATTCAAACGGAAAAATCGCGACAGGCGTACCTTTCCGCGTGGCGAAAACTGACGTCGGTCGTCGGGGTGACCGAACTCGCGCCGACCTATGTGACGGGCGACCTGAAAGACGGCGTCGTCGAACTTGATTGGGAAACGGCCCTGCAAAAACTTCTGTCGGGCAGTCCTGAGTTGTGCGCCGCATTTGCTAAGCTCGAAGCAGCCCGTTGGACCGTGCAACGCGCTTATGCCGAACGTCATCCGAACGTTGAGGTCGAAGTCGGCCGATCACACGACAATATATCGGGCTTTGACGTGACAAATGTGATGGTCGGCATTCCCTTGCCAATTTTCAACCGCAACCAAGGAGGCATTCAACAGGCGCAAGGCGAACTAATGGCCGCACAAGCCGACGTCGAGCGGCTCTCGTTGGAACTGCGCCAGCGTTTGTCGGGAACGTTTGAACGCTATGCAAATGCCCGCGAACAGGTCAAGCGATACGAACGCGACATCCTCCCCAACGCCGAGGAGTCGCTGAAGTTGGTGAACTCGGGCTACAAGGCGGGTGAGACCGCATTCACGGTTGTCCTGACCGCGCAGCGAACCTTTCTGCAATCCAAAACGGCCCATCTCGACGCATTGCGCGACCTGCGTGAATCGTCGGTTTTGATTGAAGGGCTATTGTTGATGGACAGTCTGCAAGCGGCAAAATAACGGCTCAAACAGCACTGGCAGGGCCCATTGATCTTAACACATCTCTGCTAGCATCAAAAAACGCCGGGAAAACGCATGTGCGAAAACTGAACACTCAAAACGCGAAAGTCGATTTTCCCGA
>JAYUFG010000438.1:0-3948 GCA_043738845.1 Planctomycetaceae bacterium | reverse complement strand
TATCAGGCGGTGGACGTGAACATCAACACGGCGGCGTCGAGTTATCAAAACGGTGACACGAATTACGACGGCGTGGTGAACCTGGACGACTATCAAGTCATCGACGTGAACATTGCCAACGGCACGGCGACGACAATCCCGCTGCCGGAACCATCGTCGTTCGTCCTCGGCTTCCTCGGTCTGCTCGGCTTGCTTCTGGCCCGCCGTCGTCGGGGCCAGAGGTCGTAATCACTGTGTATCCGCGTCCGCAATGATGATGGTCCGCTGCGTGGACCTTGCACACGCGGCGTCTCACCTTAGTATTATCCACAAATCAATCAATTTCGGTTAGCGTGGCGAGCGGGTGATAGCGGGTCCAAGTCGAAATAGCGATGGGAGTTGCATCAATCTGGCGAGGGACAGAACTATCCAGACGTTGCGCACGTAATGAACCGTAGTGCGCTGGCCAGGCTGGCTCGTGGTGGTTGCTAGGGATGGAAACGCCAGCAACACAGATAGAGCGATGACGGAAATGGAGTTCATTTTGGATCCGGTAATGTGGGCACAAGAACAATTCGGCGAGTGTCATCTGGGGGACCGGCGCAGAACAAAACGGGCGGTGAAGTTTGCGACGCAGGTCGCCGCCAATCCCAGTGGCAGCATGCCTCATCAGACGCCCACCTGGAGCGACTGTAAGTCCGCCTATCGACTTCTCACGTGACCTTCGCGAGCTTGGCCGAACCCCATTGGCGACAGCGCGCGACGGGACACTGTCTCTTACTCGGCGACACGACCGAAATCGAATTTGGCATCCATCGCGAAGTGACCGGTCTCGGCCCGACAGGCAACGGCGGCGGCCGTGGGTTCTTCCTGCATTCTTCGATGCTGGTCGCAGCCGACAATGCGGTGATCGACGGTCTGGCGGGTCAAGAAATCTTTCATCGAAAGCCCAAGGGCGAATCATGCACCGCCCGCTTGAAGCGTCGCCGCGAGTCAGAAGTCTGTGCCGCGTGATCGAGCAAGTCGGCGCGCCGTCGGAAGGTCAACGCTGGACGCATGTGTTGGATCGCGGCGTGGACAACTTTGAAGTCGATTGTCATGCCTTGCAAAATCGCACCGATTTTCTCGTGCGCGTTCAGCATCTGCGCCGTTGGGTCATGACGCCCGCAGGTGAACGAGTCAAACTCAGGGACTACTTGAAGACGCTGCCCGTGGCGGGCACGTATGAATTGGACTTGCTGGGCACAGCGAAACACGCCTCGCGGGTCGCGCAGGTCGAGGTCCGCTGGTGAACGGTCACGCTGCCGCAGCCGATCCTCCGCAGTCCGTGGTTGCGAAAGTGTGGACTCGCGTCCATCCGCGGACAGGTACTCGAAGTCCGTGAGGTCAACGCACCGCGTGACGTCACGCCACTGCACTGGGTTTCGTACACATCGCATGTCGTGAGTACGTTTGTGAGGACGCTTGCGAAAAGATCGGCTGGTATGAAAAGCGGTGGTTGATTGAAGAATTTCACAAGGCACTCAAGACGGGCTGTCGCATCGAAGAGCGACAATACGCGACCAGTGAACGCTTGGAAGCGTTGACGGGAATTTTGCCACGGGAATTTTTGTTAGTGGTCGCGGTGCGACTGTTGCAGTTACGGGCCTACGCACAGAGCGAACCGGAACGCCCGGCCCAAGAGGTCGTTCCGACGATCTGGATTTTCGCGCTGCGGAAGTTACGCCCCAAGTTGCCGAAGCAATGCACGGTGCGAGATTTTTACCGCCACCTCGGTCGCAAAAGCGACGGCGAACCCGGCTAGATCACCTCATGGCGCGGCTTCGAGCGATTCGTGTTCGACCTCCGCCTCCTCGACACCGACAAAAGATGTGGGTAATACTAAGGATTGAAACCCACGGCTATTCACAGGTCGCCGCTAACGCGGCTGCTGCTGGCGCGAGCATCATAAGCAATTCAACATTGACCATTGCCAGAAATTTTGCCACACCCGTGCGCCGTAAATCTCTGCGAATCGGACCGTTGTCGTGTTACAATTGCGACGATCCTTTCCGCTGCCCTGGTTGGACAACTGCGGCAGTTGACTAAATAGCGTTGCGTGATCCTGGGAGGAATTCAACCGTGTGCCACCTGGCTCTGCCAGTGTGAGTCGCCAGCAAACCGTGGCACACACAGCACTGGCTGAGCCAGCGGCACACAAACGCTCCCTCCCAGAATTGCAAAACGCTATTTAGAAAGGAGTCGGGAGTCAGTTTCGCGTTGACGACTTCCGATAATGAATAGCTTCGACCGCGAAACAGACCCCCGACCCCTTTCCCCAAACTCACGAGAACCTCCCATGAATCGACGTGACCTTCTCAAACAGACCGCCGCGATTGTCGGCGGAAGCATTGCCGCCGTTGGCGGATTGCAAAACACGATGGCTTATGCCGCGAACAACGCGGATGAAACAACAACCTCCGGCGCGCGGAGCGGTTGGCCGATTGGTGTTTCGACCTATTCCTATTGGCGATTTCGCGACGACTCGAAGTTCACCATTGAAGAGTGCGTGAACATGGCGGCCGATTCCGGTTTCGACGCCGTCGAGATTCTCGAAATGCAGATGGAGAAAAAGGACAACGCCACGCTGCAAGCCCTCAAGCGTCAGGCACATCGCCTTGGCCTGTGCTTCAATGGACTCTCAACGCATCAATCGTTTTGCTCGCCCGACAAGGAAAAGCGTCAGAAGAATATCGAGATCACGCACGCGAGTATCGAGTTGGCCTACGCGCTCGGCATTCCGACGATTCGCGTCAACACCGGCCGCTGGGGAACGTCCAAAGATTTTGACGAGCTGATGAAGAACCGGGGGATCGAGCCGCCGCTGCCGGGCTACACCGACGAAGATGCTTTTCCCTGGGTGATTGAGTCGCTGGAAAAATGTTTGCCCGCTGCGGAGAAGGCGGGCGTGACGCTCGCCCTGGAAAACCATTGGGGACTCGCCCGCACGCCGGAGGGGTTGCTGCGAATTGTCAACGCGATCAAGTCGCCGTTTATGGGCGTGACGCTCGACACGGGTAACTTTCTCGAAGACCCTTACGACAAGTTGGCGATGATCGCTCCGAAGACGACGTTCGTGCAGGCGAAGACCTATTACGGCGGCGGCCTGTGGTATGCGCTCGATCTGGACTACGACCGGATCGCGGCGATTTTGAAAAAGGCTGGCTATCGCGGTTACATTTCGCTGGAGTTTGAAGGGCTGGAGAACCCAAAGACAGCGGTGCCAAAAAGTTTGGCGTTATTGCGGAAGGCGTTTAAGGGGTAGGGAACACGGTTCTGCATCTGCGAAATAAGTTTTTGCAATATCGAAATAATCTGTGGGAAAGACGATCATGGCGAGTATAGGAAAATTAGTCTCGGTTGAAGTTCGCGAATTATGGAAACACGAAGAATATGGGTTTTCTGCTTGGCTGGAGAACAACCTGGAGATATTGTCGGAGGCAATTGATTTTGAGTTGTCCGACCCAGAACGGGAATTGGCGGCTGGCGATTTTCGTGTTGACCTTGTGGCCAAAGATGAAAAGGCGAACCGGGTTGTGATCGAGAACCAATTAGAAGCGACGAATCACGACCATCTCGGTAAGGTGATCACGTATCTAAGCAACCTTGATGCCAAGGTGGCAATTTGGATTGCCACGGAGGCGCGAGAGGAACATATTCGGGCGATACAATGGCTAAATGAAAACACGTCGGATGGATTTGATTTTTACTTGGTACGTTTGGCGGCATACCGAATTGCCAACTCGGATCCGGCACCGTTGTTTACCGTGATTGTTGGGCCAAGCGAGGATGCGAAGAAAATCGGGAAGGTGAAAACGCAGCCTGGGGAGCAGGGCCTGTCCGGATTTTTGTGTCAACGGGTTTGGGTACGTTATTTGCTACGTGCGCCGGGCATCCGCTCCTCGTAGGCGATGGCGAAGTGGTTGAGGG
>JAYUFG010000437.1:0-3979 GCA_043738845.1 Planctomycetaceae bacterium | reverse complement strand
GCGATCGGTCCCTCAAGATATGCCCCTTTGAGCTCAAACTGGCCGGCCACTTCGCCGCACTTCCAGTCGGGCTGACCGCTGTCGCGCATGAGAAAATCGTGAGCCGTTTCGCCGGGCAGGAACGGATCATGCTGCCGCAGATAACCAAGTCGCAATTTGGGGTGGCGAATGACTTCGCCCCGGTCGAGTTCTTCGTCGCCCAGCAGGACACGCAGCAGTGTACTCTTGCCCGCCCCGTTGCGTCCGACGAAGCCGACTTTTCCGTCGTCGGTGATGGTTGCTTCGGCATTGTCGAACAAGACTTGATCGCCGTAACTTTTGCTTGCATTTTTGATTTGTAACAACACAGCCATCGGGCAACATTCCTCAGGACAACGAACGGGGATAAAACTCACTGCGAAGGTGCTATTATGCCCGATTTGGCACGTTTGGGCGAGACGGAATATCCAAGTGGCGATTTTGCCCGTTCTATTTCAAAGCCGGGAATGTTAAACTTGAATCGCATATGAACGCGCCGGGCGTCATTTCCCACCATCAAATCCCACCTTTCATGCATTTCAGGTCGATTATGCCCTCTCAAAATTGTTTGTGCCGTGTCGTTGCGTTGTTGTGTGTTGAGCTTGCTGTTTTGATTTCTTTCCCCCAACGTGTTGCTTCCGCCGCTGAGCCAGTTCTCAAGAGCGGTTTAGACATTGACGGTTTCGACCGCACGGTCAAGCCGAACCAAGACTTTTACGAATTCGTAAATGGCAACTGGAACAAGCAGAACCCGATCCCGCCGGAGTACACCCGCTGGGGTGCTTTTAGCCAATTGCGGGACGAGAATCTCGTTTCCCTACGGACGATTCTGGACGACCTGACGAAGGAAAAGGGGCCGCTGACGGGTAACCGGCAAAAGCTGCGTGATTTTTATCTAACCGCGATGGACGAGGCCAGCCGAAATAAACTCGGCGTCGCGCCGCTCGCCGACGACTTTGCCAAAATCGCCAAGCTCGGCACGACGGATGAACTCCTGTCGCTCGTCGGAGAGTTTCACGCCAGCGGCATTTCTTCCATGTTCTCGTTCGGCGTGGGCCAGGACGCAAAAATTAGCACGCAACACGTTGCCCATTTTTGGCAGGGCGGGACCGGCTTGCCCGAGAAAGAGTATTATCTAAGCAAAGGCGAGGACTCGCAAAAAATTCGTGACGAATATCGCCAGCATGTCGAGCGAATGTTCGTGCTGCTGGAAGATGCGCCCGATGCAGCGAAGACGGCTGCCGACGTCGTACTCAAGATCGAAACGCAACTGGCCGAAGCGATGCGGGCACCGGTCCAACTCCGCGACCGAGAGGCGAACTACAACAAGAAGACTCTGAAAGAACTGGCCGACCTGACACCGAATCTGAAATGGGACGTCTATTGGCGGGCGACCGGTGCGAAAGCACACGAGAAGGAACTCGCCGATGTTGTAATTGGTCAGCCGGAATTTCTCGATCGAGTGAACGAACTTGCCAAGTCGGTCGCGATGGACGATTGGAAATCGTATCTACGGTGGCATTTGATCCACGCGACCGCCTCGCAACTGAGCGAACCGTTTGAAAAAGAGAGCTTTCATTTTTATGGTGAAATCCTGCACGGGGCGAAAGAACAACAGCCCCGCTGGAAACGGGCCGTCAACGCGATCGACGGCGATCTGGGCGAAGCCCTCGGTCAGATTTTTGTCGAGAAACATTTCCCGCCGGAAGCCAAACAGCGAATGGACGCCTTGGTGAAAAACGTCCTGGCCTCGTTTCGCGAGCGAATTGAAACGCGCGAGTGGATGGGTTCGGAAACCAAGCAACAAGCGACCGCGAAACTTGCGACCGTGATGACGAAGATCGGTTATCCCGACAAGTGGAAGGATTATTCCAAACTGGAAATTCGACCCGACTCTTACGCCGCCAACAATCGGCGCGCCAATCGGTTTCACTTTCAGTTCGATCTCGACAAACTGGGCAAGCCAGTCGATCGGACGGAATGGGGCATGACACCGCCGACCGTCAACGCCTATTACAATTCATCAAAAAACGAAATTGTTTTTCCCGCTGGCATTTTACGGCCACCTTTTTTCAATGCCGAAGCCGACGATGCCGTGAACTATGGCGGGATCGGAGCGGTGATCGGACACGAAATCACGCACGGCTTCGACGATCAAGGAAGTCGCTCCGACGCGCAGGGAAACTTGCGAAATTGGTGGACGACCGAAGATCGGACGAACTTTACAGCCAAGACCGACATCCTCGTCAAACAGTTTGAGGCCTGCAAAGCGGTCGATGGCCAACCGGTCAATGGCAAGCTGACGCTGGGCGAGAACATCGCCGATCTCGGCGGCGTAATCATTTCGTATTCGGCTTATCAAAAATCGCTCGGTGGAAAAACACCGGCGGTTCTCGACGGTTTTTCCGGCTCGCAACGATTCTTTCTCGGCTACGCTCAAGTCTGGCGCGGGGCTACTCGCGACGCCGAAGCCCGCGTGCGGCTGCGGACTGATCCCCATTCGCCGATGACTTTCCGCGTCTTCGTCCCCTTGTCGAATGTGCCAAAGTTCTATGAAGCCTTCGACATCAAGCCGGGCGACGGGATGTATCGGGCACCCGCCGAGCGATTGGAAATTTGGTAAGGGATTGAAGTTTGTCTGAAATGACGGAGTGAGTATGTTCGGATGGCTTAGAACGAAGTCCCCGCTTGGCGATGACCAACGGGCCTGGATTGACGCCAAACTTACTTGGCTGATCGATCAATTTGGAAAAGATCACATGCTGCGGGCGGTCATTACGCCGACGGACGAGTTTTTTCCCGCCCGTTATCAGGGGACGCCCGACGACGCGAAGGTGGTGTTGGGCCATTTGTGCGAATACATGAACGTGGAATTGTCGCGGCTGGAATTGTCGTTCTATAAGAGTACGCAGGCCAACCCGGTCCGTATGAGTTTTGACCCAGGGAACGGCGAATACGCGCTGGGTGCCTACGCTGAGGAAGGCTCCAAGGCGCGAATTTGGATCGAAGAAACGCAACTTTCCAATCCATCGTCCGTCGTGGCGACGCTCGCACATGAACTTGGGCATGTCCATTTGTTGGGCGACAGACGTTATCCACGTGAGGCAGAAGACCATGAACCATTGACCGATTTGACCACTATTTTTTTCGGTCTCGGAATTTTCACAGCGAATAGTGTGATTCGCGAAACCAATTGGCGGTCGGGGCAGCTTTCCGGTTGGTCGGTCGCGAAGGCTGGCTATTTGTCGGTCGGCCATTATGCCTATGCGTTAGCTCGCTTTGCGCTGGAACGTGGCGAAAACAAACCGAGTTGGATCAAATTCCTGCGGGCGGACGTGAAGGGGTGGATGAAAACAGAACTAAAAGAACTCATTCGAGGCGGCACGACGACCTTCAACGGCATAGCGATATTCTCGAATGCACCATCAGAGACGAACAGCAAGAGGGACGACGAAGACGAAGAGAACGATTCGGATACGCTGACCAATTCGCCCGACATTGAAGACGACACGGATACAAATGATGCGAAAGAGCGAGAGACGGCGGCAGAATCCGATTTTAACGATGAAATTTCCGATGTTCCTGATTCACAGTATTTGGCGGATGATTGGTTCACGGAGGGAGTCATTCTGTTCAACGAGCGAAACTACGAAGAAGCGATTTGCCGTTTTACAGAGGCTTTGCGTTTGAAACCGCACGACGGCGAAATCCGTTTGCATCGTGCGGAAGCATTCAAGGTCTTGCGACAGTACGACAAAGTCATCGATGATTGCAAACTGATTCTGGACGACGACCCGAAGGACGCAGCCGCCCTTGCATTACGAGGTTACGCATTTCTGTATCAGAAAAAGTATGCCTCTGCGGGGGCCTGTAAGAAATCTTGTGTCAGCTAGCAGTAGTAGCTAGAGTACTCAACCCATTTTGACACAGGAGCCGAAAACATGGAAGCTGCATTACGGGC
>JAYUFG010000436.1:0-10534 GCA_043738845.1 Planctomycetaceae bacterium | reverse complement strand
CGAAGCCGTACCAAATGGTTAGCAAGTTCGCGCAAAAATACTGGACTTATTTCTTGTGATTCCTCCTTAAATGCAGCGACTGTTTCGATGTCTTTCGGCAATAAAACAATTCTAAGAGATCGAACATGTCGACATTCTGGCCTACCTATAATTCCAAGAAACCACTCTGGTGCTGCTGGAACACTCCGGTCAATGCAAGGACCGAGCGGATTTGGTTCGTTCCCAATTTCAGGATAGAAACCACGTTCCCTGAACCATTTGGTTGCCGAAACCTCATTCAACACTTCCTGTCGCATTTGTCCTAGCTTCCATGAAGGATAGGCGGCCAAAGTGACGACGATGAACAACGTCCGCAAACTATACTGAAACCACCGACGCTTGCGCAGCAGTACGCCGGGCGATCCGGTCGCGGGAGAGATCGGCGAGTTGTCGGCCGGGTTCGATGACATGGTCGGTATCGTGTGAGCGGAAAAACGGGGAAGGGAAGATAAACTTAACAATTAAAAACGTCAGGCTAAACGACCGCACCAACGCGACAGCACCAATTCACACGGTCAGAACGTCATTCCCGCCGGTTGCTGCGGTCGGGAACCAAAGCACGCCCTGTTCCGGTAATCTATCCGCCCTTGCCCCGATTGCAAGAAAATTCCCGCCCACTTCGCCAGATTCTTTCCGCCCATTTCGTCCCGGCCCATCCATCAACGCCGCACCTCCTTTTACGGACGGCGGATGAAGGTACGTCGCAACGCGGCCGGTTTTGCCATATAATTATAGCAAGCAACCAATACGATCTGAGCGCGAAACCTTACGACTCATTCGATTCATTCATGTCTGAAAATATTCACAATGTCACACACTCCTGAACTGGCCGGTTGGAATGCCGTCGTGACCGGCTCGTCGAGCGGGATCGGCCGCGCGATTGCCCTCGAACTAGCGTTGGCGGGCGCGAATGTGCTGATTCATGCGCGACGCAACGAAGCGGCTGCGCTGGCCGTCGCCGAGGAAGTTCGCGAACACGGCGTCGAGGCGGAGGTCGTGCTGGTCGATATCGCCGAAGCCGAAGGGCCAGAAACGCTCATCCGCCGCGCGTGGAAGTGGCGGGGCGATGTCGATGTGTGGATCAACAACGCCGGGGCCGATATCCTGACGGGCGAAGCGGCCGCGTGGACCTTTGAAAAAAAACTCGAACACCTGTGGCAAGTCGATGTCGTCGGCACGTTGAGACTCTCTCGCTTGGTCGGGGCGCGAATGAAGCAGCGTGGCAAAGGGGCGATCCTCAATCTCGGTTGGGATCAAGCGTGGCAAGGGATGGCGGGCGACAGCGGCGAACTCTTTGCCACTATCAAGGGAGCCGTGATGGCGTTCAGTCGCAGCTTGGCCCAATCGCTCGCACCGGAGGTGCGGGTGAATTGTCTCGCGCCCGGTTGGATCAAAACGTCGTGGGGCGAAGGGGCATCGCAATACTGGCAAAATCGGGCGTGCGAAGAATCGCTCGTCGGCCGCTGGGGGACTCCGACCGACATCGCGCAAGCCGCTCGCTTTCTCGTTTCGCCCGCCGCCGCGTTTATCAACGGTCAAATCGTCAACGTCAACGGCGGCTGGAAGCGGGGGTAACGAACGCTCACATATTTTCCTTTCCCACGTGCGCAATCACGAGTCGTTAGTCATTGTTTTCCCACTCGGCCCGCTCCGCGACCAGCGGTCGCGGCTTTATAAATTTGTCGTTTTGCATTTTCATTCTGACTCTTCCGTTTCCCCATTCATCGTTCAGCATTCATCATTTCCTCCATCCTCTTCATCACCGGGCGGCTCGCGGAACATTCCTTGCGAAATGTTCTGGCCGAGCTTGCGCCACGAGTTGGCTTCGAGTATTCCGTTGAAGTGCTGGGCATCACCGTCGCCGCCTTGATGACGCCGGAGTGGATCGCGGCCAGGATTCATGTCCCGCCGAACACGACGAAGGTTATCCTACCCGGCTATTGTACGGGTGACTTAACGATTGTCGAAAAGGCTGCGGGCGTTCCGGTCGAGCGTGGCCCCCGCGATTTGCGAAGATTGCCGGAACACTTTGGCGAACGGCGAAAATCGGCCGAGAATTACGGTGCCTACGATATTGAGATCATTGCGGAAATCAATCACGCCCCGCGACTTTCGCTTACGGAGATTCTGCGTCAAGCAAAATCACTGCAAGCGGACGGAGCGGACTTGATCGACATCGGTTGCAACGCGGGCGAAACGTGGAGCGGCATCGGCGACGTTGTTCGCGCCCTGCGTGAGGCGGGACACCGGGTTTCGATTGATAGCCTCAACCCGGCCGAGATTGCTCCAGCGGTGCGAGCAGGTGCCGAGTTGGTTCTCTCGGTGAATAGTTCCAATCGAGCGGCGGCTTGTGACTGGGGTTGTAAGGTCGTGGTGATTCCCGACGATCCGCACACGCTCGCGGGGCTCGATGAGACGATTGAATTTCTGGCGAACGCGGGTGTGCGGTTGAGGATTGATCCGATTCTCGAACCGATTGGATTTGGTTTTGCGGAAAGTTTGGGCCGTTATTTGACCGTGCGACGCCGTTATCCCGACGCCGAGATGCTGATGGGCATTGGCAATTTGACGGAACTGACGGACGGCGATTCGGCCGCGATCAATGTGCTACTGCTCGGTTTTTGTGAAGAGCAAGCGATTCGCAGCGTGTTGACGACCCAGGTGATTAACTGGGCGAGAAGCTCGGTGAAGGAATGCGATCTGGCCCGGCGGCTCGTGCATCATGCGGTCCACGAAAAAACTCTGCCGAAGCATTTGGAGTCACGGCTCGTACTGCTCCGCGATCCGCAATTGGTCGAATATGGGGAAGAGTTTTTTGCCCGACTGTCGGCCGATTTGAAGGACCACAACTTTAGACTCTTCGCCGAAGGTGGAAAACTCCACCTCATTTGTGCGGGAGTTCATTTGACCGACGTTGATCCGTTTGCTCTGTTCGCCCAATTGCAGGCTCTTTCGCCGAAGAATCTGGACACGAGCCATGCGTTCTATCTCGGTTTTGAACTGGCCAAGGCGGCAACCGCCTTGACGCTGAGCAAAGAGTATCATCAGGATGAATCGCTTGACTGGGGCTTTCTCACGCAATTGGAAAAACACCATCGGTTGAAAACAGCCCGCTGACAACAAGAAACATAAAACCGGCAGTCGTGGTAGGTCAGGCCTGCGGCCTGTCAATCGAGAGTGGCGTGACAAATGATTTTGCCCTGACAAATGATTGAATCCGAATTTTGTCAGGCCGCAGGCCTGACCTACAAATATCACGCGGGCTGTTCGCGGCGTTATTTCGACCGCTTAAACGTGAGTTTCGTACCCGTATTCGGCGTATAGTCGAACGAGCCTTCGGTGATGGCCGAGATGTTTCCGCCGAGCTTGTCGCCGTTGCTGGCAGTGAAGCTCAAAACCCCGCCCGTGAAGGCATAATTTCCGTTGCTTTTAGTCTGCTTGCCATCCTTCACATGGACAATCGTGTAGGTTCCGTCGGCGTTCAGGAGTGCAGCGAGAGCTTCTTTTTCCGAGATTGTGGCTAACCATTTGCCCGCTAGTGCGGACGATGCGGGGTTGTTAGCAACCGCCGGGGCAGCCTGAGCCGCTGGGTTTCCGCCGTTTTGCGGTGTTTGATTGGCAACGGGAGCAGTTTGATTGGCCACCGGCGAAACTGGCTGGGCGTTTTGCGGTGGTGCGATCTGGGGCGGTCCGACCTGGGCAGTGGCGGGCGGTTGGTTCGGTTGTCCTTTTCCGGCAACTGGGGCCAAATCCCACAGCGTGGCACTGTTCTCCGCCACACCCGCCAAAACAGCCAGATTATCTCGCAGAGCCTTCGGAGTGATCGCCGTGTTCGTGATTTGCAGGAACATTTCAATCCGTTTGCCACTGTCGCTCAGCGTGAAAAAGGCGGGGCGAATGTCCCGGTTCGTCCCCAACAGGCCGAGCAATTGCTCGTTTGCTAATTTTTGCTCCGGTTCAAGCTTCACTAGCAACATGGTCATCCAGATATTGCTGTTGTCGTCGGTCATCGTAAAAGCGACTGGAAACGTCCAGCGAGAATGTTGAAACTTGATCGAAACCAGGTTATCGGTGTCTTTTTTGGGTGCCAGTCCGGCGTCGGTCAGGATTTCGGCCAACTGGTCAAGGCTGAGTACCCGTACGCCTCGGTCGGAACTTGCGGCCGACGAGGCCCGATCTCCGCCCGAAACCGGTTTGGCCCCAGCAAATGGCGAACCAAGCGAACTGGTCGAAAAGAGGTCATCCGCCCGGACGTTCGTGGTGAGCGTCGTCAGGGTCAAAAGCCCGATGGTCAGGGTCGCCAGAGTCGTTCGCATTGTTACACCGTTCGGTTGCTGAAAATCCGGGGAAAACACGATTTACCAAGGGTCAAAACGGAGATCCGTCTTGGTCTAAGAATCAAAGCGTAGAACCGGGGCCAATGTTACGGAACGGCAAGCAACCGGGGATTCCGAAACATCGCAAAAACCGGTTCTTCGATCCACCCAACCCGTCCGATTTTCACAAATTTTTGTACAATCAGTCACAACTCTTGTTGCTGATTGTCACCCGCTGCCTAGTTTTCTGAGAGCCACACTATGAACCCAAAACATGTCTTTGATTTTTTTCGCTTAAACGGTCGCAGGGCCTTGATTACCGGGGGCTCGAAAGGATTGGGCCGCGTAATGGCCACTGCCCTCGCCGAGGCGGGTGCGGAGGTCGTAATCGTCAGTCGTACCCAGCCCGAATGTGAGGCCACTGCCACCGCGATCCAACAAGCGACCGGCCGAAACACGCTCGCGATTGCGGCCGATGTAAGCAAGGCGGCTGACGTCGATCGTCTTGTTCACGACGCTGGACCGATTGACATTTTGATTCATAGTGCTGGTATCAATATCCGCAGCCCGATTGCCGAACTGAGCGAAGAAGATTGGGATGCTGTCCTCGATATCAATCTCAAGGCACCTTTCCTAGTGGATCGAAAATTTGGTCCGTCGATGGCCGCGCGGGGCTGGGGAAGGATCGTACATCTTGGCTCGATCCTATCAGTGATCGGAATCTCTGGCCGCACGCCCTACGCTTCGTCGAAACACGGAGTCCTGGGGCTAACGCGAGCTCTGGCGATGGAGTGGGCCACGCGGGGTGTCACGGTCAATGCGATTTGTCCCGGCCCGTTCGCCACCGATATGAATAAACCGTTGCTCGACGACCCGCAAAAGTATGCCGAGTTCGTTGCTAAAATTCCGATGGGCCGTTGGGGAGAATTGCACGAGATCGCGGGCGCGGCAGTCTTCCTATGTTCCGATGCTTCTTCTTACATGACCGGCGCAACTCTGTTCATTGATGGAGGCTGGACGGCCCAATAGCAGGATGTTTACTTAAACCTTTCCGTTGACGTTCTGCGTTGTGAGTTTTGCGTTTTCTCAATTGCCTTGCCTTGCGATTCCGGTCAAGTTACGATGGTTGGGCTGCTGTCTTCCCGCCGCACTTTCCCCTATAGGTTGAATAATGTTTGTGCGCTCGTACTTTGCTCGCAACCTCTCCAACGATCATTTGGCGTTCCTACTTTTCGCCCGACGGGTCACTCGGCAACTCGTCGGTTTATTGCTGATTGTGGCCATCGGTCAGGCGACACTCGCGCTCGCACAAACGGTCAACGATGATGAAGACAACGGTCGAGTCGTGCCGGGAATGATCGCGAATTACTTTCTTCCCAACAGCGATCAACCGCTGTTCACGCGCTACGATGCGGCCCCAGCCTTTTTGTTACAGCCCAGTGAAACGCCCGATCCTCGACTTCCAGCTAAAGGCTGGCGAGTCGAATGGAAAGGGGTTCTGCAAGTTCTGCATCCGGGTAAGCATCGCTTTTTCGCCAAAGCGTCGGGCAAGCTCGATGTCGCGCTGGATGGTCAGCCATTTATTTCAGGAACGGGCAATGACCTGCAAAGTGCCGAGATTGATCTCAAGTTCGGCCGTCATCCGCTCGTCATTAAGTTCACACCCAGCGGAGAAACGACCGAGTTGAAGTTCCATTGGCAGGCGGAAGCGTTCGTCAATGAACCGCTGCCGTCGTTCGCGGTCGGTCACGAGAAGACCGATCCGCCCGTGAAGGATGTTTTTCCGCACGGTCGTTTGCAGGTCGAGGAGCATAGTTGCGTCGCCTGTCATGCGCCGTCGGCGAGCGTGCCGATATCCAAAGACTTGCTCAAGCGACCGGGGCCAAAGTTGACCGATGCTGGAACGTGGACAAAGGCGGGTTACATTTATCATTGGCTGGCCAATCCCCAGCACCTGCGACCAGAAGCGGTCATGCCGCAATTGTTTGGTGACAACGAGAACGCCAAGACTGAACGCTTTGCCATCGCCCGATATCTAACATCGCATGGAAAAATGGCGGAAACGAAAAACGAAAAGAAAGTGGATGAGATCAAAAAAGAAGCGAAGGCAGGCGAGAAGTTGTTTCAAATGACCGGCTGCATCGTTTGTCACGAGAAGCAGGGAGAACGTCCCGCCCACGTGACACTTAATTTTTTGGGCCAAAAGTCGAGCGTCGAAATGCTCGCCAAGTTCATCGAGAATCCGCAGGAGCATGATCTGGGAGGACGAATGCCCGGTTTTGCCTTTCAGGATCACAACCAGACCTTGAAGTTGGCGTATTATCTGACCAGTCGCGATCCGACCGATGCGCCGAAACTCGAACTGCCGGAAGAGCCGACGAGCGAAGCCTTGGTGGCGGCGTTCGCCACTTACGAATCAAATGGAAATGAACAACGGCGATTTTCCGTCTCCCGCAAAGAACAGCAGTATCTTCTGCTCGCCAAAACCTCGATGCGAGCGAAACATTGCACGAACTGTCACGAACTGAACGTGAAGGGTGAGGAAAAAGATTGGCTGCCGACGAACGCCAAGGCCGATTTTGCGGCGATCTGTGCGCAGCCCGACGGCGGATGTGTGGCGAAGGCAGTAAAACCGAAGAACGACGTGAGTCTTCCGGCAAACAACACGTTTCCTGTATATGGTTCCTCTTTACAACGCGACACAGCGATTGCCTTTTTGAAACAAGCAGCGGGAATTCCCGGCACGTCTGCGCCGGGTGAGTTCGCCCGACTGACGATGGAGCGGCTCAATTGCGTTGGTTGTCACACGCGAAACGGTCGTGATGGTCTCGATAAACATGTTGTCGAAAAACTCTCCGCCGGTCTCGATCCGAACTTGGCCAATGCCGAGACGGTCGGGCCGCCGACATTGACCGGCGTCGCAGAAAAACTGATGGCGGGCTACATCGACGGCGTGCTATTGAACAACCAACGCTCGCGACCTTGGATGAGTTTGCAAATGCCAAAATTTCAGCCCGATCATGTTCGCCACTTGAGCAAAGGACTGGCCGCCCTGGATGGAGACACCCCTAAAACCGCCGCCGTTGCGCTCGACTTCGACGGAAAAATCGCCGAGGCGGGCCGAACGCTCGTCGGTGAAAAAGGCTTCGGCTGTATCAAATGTCATGACATGTTGGGCATTGCAAGCAGCGGCACACGCGGGCCAGACCTTGCCCAAGTGACGGGGCGAGTGAGTTACGAATGGTATCAACGCTGGCTGCAAGACCCACAGCGTATTCAGCCCGGGACGCGAATGCCAACAGTCTTTTTGAATCATCAAAGTCCGTTTAGGAACATCGTTGAGGGCGACCCGGTCAAGCAGCGTGAGGCGTTGTGGGTGTACTTTCAAGTGGCGAGTCGTCTGCCCCGTCCCGAAGGATTGAAGCCGCCGCAAAAAGTTCATGCACCCGACAGTGATCGGCCTTTGGTACTGCGAACGTTTTTGCCCAACACGAGTGCCCGCGGGATTGCAATTCGCTATCCCAACGGCGTCCATCTCGCGTATGACGCGCAGGTTTGTCGTTTGGCGTATTCGTGGGCGGGTGATTTTCTCGATTTGAATCCAACCTGGGAAGGTCGCGGCGGAAACAAGGCAAATCTCGAAGGGGCGACATTCTGGACTTCGCCGGAAGGTTTTCCCTGGGAAGTGATGGCCAGTTCGGAAGCGGTACCCGACTTTAGCGGTCGCGCGACGAATACCGCGTTCGGATTTGACAGTCCGAAGCCCGAAATGCAACCGGCCAGTCGCGTGCATTTCAAGGGTTACAAAACCGACGGACTCAATCCGACATTGAACTATACGTATGATCTGGCGGTGGGCGGTTCCGTCGCGATCAGCGAAACGCCGAGCACCTTACGAAGTGAGTTAGCGACCGGAGTTGAGCGATTAGCCACGGTGAAGTCTTCACAGGCCGGATTTGCTTGGTTGCACGTGGCCGTCGCCGACGCAAGACCACGCTGGCGAACGCTCGACGGCAAAATGGGAACATTCAGCGAAGTCAGTTCAACCATTCCTGCGAGTGGAGCGTTGAATCTACTGCAACAGGGTCATTCGCACGTACTCATGGCCAAAGATTTCCCCGCCGGAACGATTTGGCAAGCGATCCAACGCGACAAAAAGTGGACGGTCTTGCTTCGTGTCCCGCTGGTCGGTGACAATGGCGAGACAAAGTTCGCCGTGACGCTCTGGTCGCCGATAGACGACAAGGCGGCGACTGCGGAAAAGGTGCTGATCGGTTTAGGGAAATGATGAATTCGGAACGATGAATAGGGGAAGAGGCGATTTCGAGATCGCGATTGGCACGCACTCCTCATCAGACTACCAATCACCCTTCACCACAACCGTTCTAACATTTTGCGTTTCGTATTCACTGCTCATCATTCGTAACTCATCATTTTACTTTCAATATCCCAAACATATCCGTGTACTTATCGGTCCACAGCGGGACTTCGTAATCTGGCTCTAAATAGTCGGCGTCGGGCAACTGATCCGGATGCTTCTCAGCAAAATCGCTACCCTTTCGCGACAGCGTGATGAAATCGGTCCGATAGTACAGCTTTTCGCTAATATCCTTGGGACGGGAAATTCGTGTGACCTTCCAGCCGAAATGTTTGGCCGCCTGTTGCACGACCGGAACGATGTTGAGATACGTATTGATCGCGTTGATGCAAATGATCCCGTCCTCGGCCAAATGTCGGTCATAAATCTCGAACGCTTCCTTCGTGAGCAGATGAAACGGCGGGGCGTCGCCCGTGAAAGCGTCCAGATACAGGACGTTGAACTTATTGCTCTCCTCGCGGTCCAGGCTTAAACGCCCATCGCCGAGTTCGATGTCATACGTGGCACCCCGCGCCTTTAGGTCACTGAGAAAATAGAAATACTTGTCGGCCAGATAGACAACGTTTGGATTGATTTCATAAAAGCGGAAATAATCGTTCTTTTCTCCATAGGCGGCGAGCAATCCGACCCCCATCCCGATCACGCCGATGCGTACACCCTCGGGATGTTTTTGCTGCATGTGCAACATCGACTGACCGGCCCCGCTTTCCGGATAAAAATAGGAGATCGGCGTGTTCCGTTTTTTCGGATCGGCGAACTGCTTGCCGTGGTCAATGGTGCCACTTCGGAACGAAAAATGATGTCGCTCCGGGTCGTCCTTTTCATGTTCCCGCACGGAAACAACGCCGAAGAAATTTCGCAGCCGCTCAATCGGTCTTTTGTGCGGCGGCTCGCTAATCCAAAAGCACGCCAGACCCACCGCGACCACCAGCCAGGGCCAACGCTGTATGGACCACTCAACGCGAAGGGGATGACTCAAGTGTGGAAACAGGTTTCCGGCCCAGTCGTATTGGTGGCGGGCCAACACATATCCGGCGACGAGCAACGATCCGACGATGCTGATGTTCCATTCCCAGTAGCGAGAAAAAACGTGCGGTGCAACGAGCGCGACGAGAATTCCGCCCACCACGCCCCCGAACGAAATCAACAAATAGAACTCGGTCAAATGTCGCCGACCGGGCCGCAATCGGATCACTTCCCCATGGCAACAAACGGCCACGACAAACAGCACCAAGATATTGACGATCAAATCCTGTTTGAAATCGAGAATCTCCTCATGCAGCCAATAATGATACAGGCCCAAATTGGCCGCCAGGAGCATCACGAGTGCCATCGCCGAAATTCCCCAAAAACCGCGATGATACCAGCGGTCGTGATCGAAACAAATAATGAACGACAACAAATAGGCGGTCAAAGCGGCAATCACCAGCGTCGGGACCGGATCAACATCGGCACAAACGTGATTGATCGTGGACATCAGCAGCACCGACGCAAACGCCGGAAACAACACCCATAAAAATCGGGACAACCACAGCGGACGCTCGTGCTTCGCACCCAACGCACTCCCTTCCGTGGCTACGGCCGAACGAATCGCCGGATAATTTTTGCGATACATCCACAACGCAGCCGACCCACAGATAACCGCGAAGACCCCATAGCCGATCGACCATCCTTTGGCCTGCGTCGGCAGATCGAATTTCGGTTCCACCCAAAACGGATATGTAATCAAGGCCAACAGCGAACCGATGTTCGACAGCGAATACAACCGATAGGGTGAACGATGTTCATACGCGCGGCTGAA
>JAYUFG010000435.1:0-4010 GCA_043738845.1 Planctomycetaceae bacterium | reverse complement strand
GATCATAGCGACCGAGGCACCAAAAAATTCCGCTATACGAATTTGGGTTGCGGCCATCGAGTGCCCAGCGGTTGTTCATTTCGATCATCACGTCGAGTGCGTCTTGCGGAGTGGCCGTCCATTCCAAAATTTTCTTACCCCACAGCATTCGTAAATAATTGTGAATACGGCCTTCGCGAACAAGCTGCGTTTGGGCCGCATTCCAAAGTGGGTCATGGGTGCCAGCGGCCGTAAATTCAGCGAGCGAATAAACATACGCACGGCGATCATGCTGATGCTTTTCCAAGGTTGCCCGGGACCAGTCGGGCAGCGATTCATATTGATCGTAATCGTCGCGACGAGACGTCAAGTTGTAACCCAACTCGCGCCAGGTGATAAATTCATCGAGCCACGATTCGGCACCAGGACTGGCTCCCCACCAACCGGCTCGCTTGCCCCCCGTCTTATTGGAAAGATGGTCGGTCGTCCAACCCTCGTGGGACATCAATTGTTGAAACATTTCGTGGGAGGAGATGTGACCAAAATGCAAGTAGGGTGACAGGCCGCTCCGTGCATCCTCGTCCGGATCGTTGGCCATGTCCGAATACTTGTTGAGTTGCACTTCGATAAAATGACGCAGTCGCGCCTGGGCTGCATCGCAACCTCCGCTGATGGGTGCGATGTCAACTTGGTGATCGATCGGCAGCTTGGCCAACTCGGCCGAATCACCCGACAGTAATTTTTTTGAAGCGGGTGGCCACGGCCGCAGTATTTCGTTCAGAGATTTCGAGAGTGGCGGAAGTTTCAAACCGGCCAAAGGTTCGGCTTGCGGAAAGCAGCCAAGATCGAGATATTGTGGCAGGTTTTTTTGCAAGAACGCGCGGAACGAAAAGGCGGTTGTGAATTCGCGATCCGACGCCCGCATCGGCAAGAGTCCGTTGGAATCGACCACTTCCAACCGCACCTTCAAGCGTGGCGCAACGAGCGTAATCATTTTCGGCAGAAAGAACGTCGGAAAGTCATCCGTCACGACCGCACAAGCTCGTTCGGCCAAGGCCGCCAGTAAGCCGCGATCCGCGCGACGCTCGGGTTCAACGTAAGGATAGTAGTGGACGCCCGGCAATTTCAACTTCGCAATGCGGCGGGCATTGTCCGCCATACCGTCGATGACAAAGCGGTGAATGCGGTCACTGGCCCAGCGATAATCCACCCGAAGCGGTTCAAAAATGACGAGCGGTTTGCGCAAGTCTTGGGCAATTTCGACCGCCCGTTGCAAACTAAAATTCCATTCGACCCGTCGAAAACCGATCATCCAATACAGGACGAATTCTTTTTCTGGGTGGATCGGCGCAGAGTTAGCCCTTTGAATTCGATTCGCAGGTACATTCGACATGACGGGCGAAACCTCTCAATTGGCAGGTACTTCGGGGTGATACTTGGTGATAAAGTACAAGCGGCATCTTGCTTCCAGAACGCGGCAAGATGCCGCGTGTACTTTGTGCAACCATTATTTATGAACGGTTCCTTACACACCGAACCAACGTGACGCGACGTGCATCCAGGTCGCAGCCGTTCCGCACAGGACACCGCCCCAGGCCATATCGACCACCGTCACGCGGGTTGTCCATTTGTCGAGTACGGCCAGATTCGTCAAATCATAAACGCCGTACAACACCACGCCAAACGCTGCACCCCAGGCCGCCGCAATCCACCAGGGGTCAGCGGTGTTCAAGTGAGGTCGCACGAACAGGACAATTCCCAGCGGAATGAGAATGTACACCAAAATCGCCGCTCCCCAGCGCGGCGCGAGACTGTTCCCCTCGCGCCGGGCAAGATCGCCCAACTCCTGCGCGTAAAAGTTCTTCATCAAGTACCCGATCCAGAAAAAATCGAGGACCAGAAATACCGGCAGTATGAGCAGGAACAGTTTGAGATACGACATTGAATGATGACTCTTAAACTTTCTCAGATTGGTGAGAGATCGAATTCGCGGTGCCAAATCGCTGTTCCAATTGTTCGCGGCGATAGGCGAAAATTTTCAATAGGTCGGGCCGCACCAGCCACCGTTCAATCAGCGCGCCGCCATAGACTGCGTAATCGACGGTGTCATAGCAGACCGTTCCACCCGCGACCGTTTCAAAACGGTGTTCATGATACCAGCGACGATACGGCCCGTGAACTTGCTCATCGACGAATCGAAACGGCGGCTCCCAGACGCTGATGAGCGATTGCCAACCGAGCGGAATCCCGCGCAGGCGGAGGCGATAGTTGATCCGCGTGCCGACGGAAATCACAATCGGGGCGGGCGTCGTGACGCGAAAATTTAACCAAGCGGGCGTCAGCCCTTCCAACTCAAAGGCATTTGAGAAAAAGGCGAACAGTTCATCCAACCCGACGGGCAGAAATTGCACGCTTTCTAAGCGACAACCTTTGCCGGTCGGAGAGGGGCCTATGCGAATTTCTTCGGGGAATTTCAACGGGGATCCTTTGCTCATAAGGTCCAGTGGTCTCCGTTATTTTTGTGCAGGTGGGGTTAGCGGCCAACGGAAGGCGGCGACAGCGTTGAGTTCTCGCACGAAAACCTCATTGCCACAAATGGCCAAATGGGCCCAGGTCGGGTCATCGCTGATTTTCCGCGAGTCCAACAATTCAAACTTTTCGGGATTTGCCCGGATGAGAAGCAACTCACCCCGCTCGTCAAGAGCCAGAATTTTGTCACCGTTGGCGATCATACTCGAATAGGTTCCATAGGGTTGTGAAGTCCAGAGGTTTTTTCCCGTCGCCAGTTCAAGGCAGGCATATCGTTGGTTTTGCAGATGGAGATAAATGTGCTCCCCAACAATAACGGGTGACGACATGTATCCATGCGACTTTTCCGTCCACTTGTCATTCAGGCGAAACACTCCTTCTTCCTGGGTGACATTGAACATCCAAGATTTTCCCTGATAGGCACTCGTGAAGATCGAGTCACCTTGAACGGTCGGCGTGAGGATATTCATGCCGCGAAACGAGGGGATGTCGCGGCTCCACAGTACCTTTCCGGACTCAGGATCGATGCCCGCCAGTTTCTCACGAGTCTGCACAAGAAGCTGTTTGCGACCAGCGATCTGCGCTAACAGCGGCGAAGAAAACGCACTTCCCCACATGCCGCCGCCGTCTTGCAGTGTCGTCCAGATGATTTTCCCCGTCCGCTTATCGACCTTGTTACAGGAGGCACCCGCTTGGACATATAGGACGTCGCCATCGATGAGGGGCGAGCAGACAAACCCGAACGCGGGGAGCGGCGACTTTAGCTCGCTAACAAAATCAATTTGCCAGCGGACCATGCCCGTCTGGGCATCAACACAGACCAACAGGTCACGCATGCCGGCGACGTACAACGATTCACCGTCGAACGCAGGCGTTGACCGAATCCAGTCACCGTTCGATTTCGCAAAGAACGGGACAGAAAGCGATCCTTCCCAAGACGCCTGCCAGACTTCCTTTCCCGACGCTCGGTCGAGTGCTCTCACCAATTCTTTTCTTTGATCCTGAGTCTCGGTCGTGAAGACGAGTTTTTCCGAGATGATCGGGCCAGAATAACTCTTACCCAGCGGCACTCGCCACGACAGCCGAAGATTGGTTTCATCCAATCGATCCGGCCACACGGCTGCGTTGATCCGACCATCTCGATTGGGACCACGCCACTGCGGCCAGGTCGCCGGTTTTTCGGGACCGATGGGAGGCTGCGCGTTCGTGCCGCTAGAAATGGGCAAAAGGAGCATGGCAAAAATCATGGCTCTCAGGTTACGGTATCTCATGCACTCCTCCATAAGCGTATTGCATTACAAACCTTAAGTCATTGCGAATGTTGTCGAGTCGAGGTGCTCGTCTTCGTTGATTGAGACGACTCCCAACTCCGCACGAACGAATCCAAATGCTGCAAATTGTCACAAAACGTCGTGTACGCAATCCGTTTGCGTACGGATTCGTTCAAGGCGCGGCCGCCTACGACCAGCAACAGATCATTGGGAAGCGATTCGTAAAACGAC
>JAYUFG010000434.1:0-4022 GCA_043738845.1 Planctomycetaceae bacterium | reverse complement strand
CGCGGTGAGGGATTTTTTTTCTGTCGAAAGTGGTTTCATTCTGGCACCTCGATTTCGGATGAATACCTTTTTGCGCCAAAGCCCTACTCCGTTGCATCGTAAATCCTCGTAACTTTTTGTTCAACCTTGTAAATACATTTTGTGCGCGGTAGAATTCCATTCGCATCGTGAAAACAAGGGTTTTTCGCGGGATTTTAGCGTCCCCCCGGTTTGATTCATAAGCCGGGTGTCACTGGTTCGAGTCCAGTCGCCGCTACTGTACAAGTTTGCACTAGGTCGCAAGGCGACGCAAAGCCCGGAAAAACCGGGCTTTTTTCGTTTTCATCTCCAATCGGTTGCACCCCGTTTCCGGCCATTTCTGCGCCGCTCTGTGTACAAATCTGCGCCGCTTTTTCGGAAATGGCATTGCCGTTCCTGTTTGATCCGAGTGGAGACGGCTGTCTCGTCGGATGATCAGCGGTAAAAAGCCTCGAGCGGTTTCGCTGCACAGGGTCATCAAATCCATCTGATCAAAAGGCAATGGTGACACGGGGAACGAATGAGCGATTTCTCGGCCTGTTACGAAGGCGTTACGGGCCAGCGGCGGAGATCGGGTACAATCAAAGAACGTATTGAGAAGTGGATCGCGAAACCAAACCTTGTAAACTTTTCTAAGGGAGGACTGGTTATGAATTTGTCCGTTACCATTTTGAGATCATTGCACACCAAACAATTCGTCCTGTCTGTTCTCACGCTGGGCATCGTGGGCACTGTTTGGGCGATGTCGCTGTTGGCCGAGGAACCCAAGCCAGCGGCAGACGCCAAAGTCGCAAAGCCCTCTAAGTTCAACGCCGAAGAACTCCGCAAGAAGTTTCCTTTCGAGTCGATTGTCCCACGCTTGGAATACGAAAAGAAATGGGTCGAAGCGGAAATGAATCGCCCTGCGCCGAAACTGTCGGAAGAAGCCGAGAAGCGGCTCAAGGAAAAGGACGAACGTGAAGTGCCTAAAGAGAAAGCGGCTCGTATGCAATCGGATTTTTCGGTTCGTAGCGAATCGTTGCGACTGCTGCATTCGGACGAAGTCGAGAAGTTTATTTCTCGAAACGGTTTTGGAATTTCACGAATGCCAACACCGTCGCCCTATGAACTTGAGTATCCCCAATCCGATCCTATTCCATTCGTTAAAAGCTCTGATGCCTCGGCCGGAAGAGTGGAAAGTGAACGGGTCTCCATTCCCAAAACGGCGGAACAAATAACCACAGCGACAAAATCCCTCCGAATTCCACCCTCGACCGAATTGGCGAAAGAGCACCACGATGACATTCTCCGGTTTACGAACACCTGGAGCAACGGTTACGTGAAAGATCGCGAACACGTTGCCGGATTTCAGTCCCACCAGTTTCACGAGCCGTCGGAATTGATCTTCCCGCCGCCGACCACGGAAGAAGAGAAGAACAAAAGCGATAAATGGAAGGTCGCTTCGCTCGAACTTGTGAGTCTGCTTAAGCACGAGAAACCAGCGGTCTACGTGTCAGAGAACTTGCCCCGCATGGACGATTTGAAAACGGCCAAGACTCGCAAGCTGAACGAGTTTGAAGCCAAAGGACTCGAAACTTTGCGCACCGGAGAAGACGTCGTGGCCGACGGAACGCTGAATCGGATCGTGATGGTCGGTGCGATTCGGGCGTCGAAGTCGTGCCTCGAGTGTCATTACGTGCAGCGGGGAGAACTACTCGGCGCATTCTCCTACGACCTGTTTCGTGACCCGCCACTGACGGCACCCGCCACGAGCGATAAGCCGGTGAATTAACCGACGGGCTTGCGACTGGTGCAAACTTCAAAGGTGCGAAGGCGGTGCTATTGGTGGAGGTAATGGGGCGGGTGAAAAACGCTCCGCGCGCACCGATGGCCGATTTGTGGGAAAATGTCGGGAAATCGGGAGCGACACGATAGGTTTTCGAAAAACAGTTGCATGTTCTCGCCTACCTCGATTAGAATTTCAGGAAGCGATTCGTGCTTTTTTTGTGTCGGATCGTTGCCTGGCAATGATTGGGTGAAGATTTCCTGTCTATTTTAGGTAGCGTTTTATAGAGTAACCCTCCCTTAACGGGATCCTGCTGGCTTCTCGCCCAATGTGCGGTCGCACCCGTCGGAGTTTCCCAGACTTTAACGCCAGCCCCTAAGGTACGTCTATGAACCATCCAGAAAACCAGCGGGCAATGATTCTGCCCCGTCGTCGTTTTCCGTGGGACTTGTTGCCCGTGGCGGTCGCAGTTGTCGGCGCGACGGTCATGTTCTATTTTATGAACTTCTCTTCCCGCCAACCCCATCAAACGCCAGGAGAACCGGTCATGGACTTTCGCGTCAAAAAGTCGGATGAGGAATGGAAAAAACAACTTACCCCCGAACAATATCAGGTCGCGCGACAAAAGGGAACGGAGCGGCCTTTCACGGGTGCCTATTGGGACACGACCGACGAGGGAACCTATCGCTGCATTGGCTGTGGCGAGCCATTGTTTACGTCGGACTCGAAATTTGACGCCCATTGCGGCTGGCCCAGCTTTGACAAACCGTTACCCGGCACGATTCACGAAGAAACCGACGGCGGCCACGGCATGGAACGAACGGAAGTTGTCTGTAAGAAGTGCGGTGCCCACTTAGGTCACGTGTTCGAAGATGGTCCCACCGCGACCGGCTTACGATATTGCATCAACTCGGCGTCTATTAAGCTAGAAAAGAAGGATCCAAAGGGGGACTAAGCCGCTGCCGCATTACAATTGCCCCCTCCGCGCGAGCCAAATTCCCGTTATAATGCGAGCGGCGAAATTTGCCCCAAAATTTCGCCCAGCGCAAAAAAATAGAGGGTTCTTGTTCGCCGGGACAAGAACCCTCCTGTTTGGCTGTCCGAGACATCGACCAGCAGCCGTTGCGCCGGAGACCCACAGCCATTGTACCTATCGTCGCGCAAGCGGCGGGACTTGAGGTTGTTGCCGGTTTTCAACACATCCGCAAAATGAAAACCATTTTTTCGCCGCACGTTGTGAATAACCGGTAGGTCTTAACACTTTGAATCGACTCGCAACGCCGTCACTCGCTCGAAAAATCGGAAAACTCACCATGACGAAAGTCGCCAAACTGGCCCTCGAAGATGGCACCATTTACACCGGAACCTCCTTCGGTGCCGACGGAGAAGTCGACGGAGAGGTCTGTTTTAACACCTCGATGACCGGGTATCAGGAAATCCTAACCGATCCCAGTTATCGGGGCCAAATCGTCACGATGACCTATCCCGAGATCGGCAACTACGGCGTCAATGGCGACGACGTGGAAAGTGCCAAGCCCCACTTGGCTGGTTTCATTGTGCGACAAAACAGCCCCCGCGCGAGCAATTTTCGCGCCCACGAAACGCTCGAAGCCTATCTGCAAAGGCACAACATTCCCGCAATTGAAGGGATCGACACCCGCGCACTCGTCCGTCGGTTGCGAAGTATGGGGGCCATGAAGGGGATTTTGTCCACCGTCGATCTGGACGACGCCCGACTTGTGAAAAAGGCGCAGGACAGCCCCGGTTTGGTCGGCCGCGATTTGGTACGAGAAGTCATGCCGAGCCAGCCCCGCGACTGGAGCGAAAGGCTGCATCACTTGGTGAATATGGGAGAAGCTGCACCGCGAGAAGTTTCGGCGGGCGATCCCCATGTCGTGGCGATTGATTACGGCATGAAGTGGAACATTGCCCGACATCTGTTCGACCTGGGCTGTCGCGTAACGGTCGTTCCCGGCATGACGACGGCGGCGGAAATTCTCGCCCATAAACCGGACGGAGTTTTTCTTTCCAATGGTCCGGGCGATCCCGAACCGTTGACCTACGCCATTGGCACAATTCGCGATGTGTTGGGCAAGGTACCGGTGTTTGGAATTTGCCTAGGTCATCAGCTTCTGTCGCTGGCGTGTGGAGCGAAAACTTTCAAACTAAAGTTTGGACACCGCGGAGCCAATCAACCAGTGATGAATCATCAGACGGGCCGCGTCGAGATCACGTCGCA
>JAYUFG010000433.1:0-10636 GCA_043738845.1 Planctomycetaceae bacterium | reverse complement strand
AGATGGACGCCTGGACGAATATCTTCGCGCCCGCCCCGGCAGCCCGTTCGTCCGCCGCCCACCCCTCGAAACCGCCGCATAAGCTGACGTGGACCCCGCCAGCGGAGGTGAATTGGACCGTTTGCCCGGAAAATTCTAGTGAAAATGAGGTGCTAAAACGGTCGCCTGACGCAATTTCAAGCATCGCAGCAGCTAGGTTTGTTTTGGCGACTTGTCGCAGCCCAACATAAGACGTCGTCAGCCGGGGATTGATCTCGATCACAACATCAGCGGTGCCATTGGGATTGTCGCCCAACACGAGATCAACGCCAACGTAGCCAACGGGCGAAGGCAACGTCGCAACCGCGTCCATCGCCAAGCGTGTTGCCCGTTGTGCGAGGTCGCTTGGCAACGGACACTCGCCACCGAGGTATTGGAAATTTCCATCGGTACTCAGTTCTTGCGTACATGGCAACAGCGGTTGATTTCCCTTCGGCCCGCACAGCACGGCCACGCTCGTCGCAACGCCGGGACAAAATCGTTCGATTCTCCACTCGTGTGGCTCCAATGTTGTATTGCTCGCAATCGTGCCCTCGATCATTGTCGTCTTTCGCTCCGCGAAAGGACGCCCCGTCTCGGAACACAACGCAACATTCGTGCCCGCCCTTTGCAAGTTCCTTCTAAGTTCATTCCAAACGGACTCGAACTCCGCGTGCGACTTGAGCAGCCGCGTTCCTTGCGAACCTGCCCCGTCATTTCGCTTGAGAACAATCGGAAACGGAAACGAAATGCCTGGAATCTCGTTGTGTACCTCGCCCTCGTTGTTCCCATTGAGCGCAGCTAAAAATCCCTCTGGCACGCAAACGCCCGCCGCCGCCAGATGCTCCTCCGTTCGCTGTTTGTCGCCGCAGAGGTCAATCACTTCGGAAGACGGACTGAGCAAGCGACCGCCTGCCTCCTCGACCCAGCGTGCCCGCTGCAACAGCAACCGCTCAAACTCGGGCGCGATCAGAATGGTTCCATCCGCCTTGGACGACATCTGCCGAATAAGTTGCTGTTCCTCATCGGACGAACGAACCGTATGGACCGGACAATTTTCAACATCGAGATTTGGTAATCGTGAGTCCTGCAACACAACCACGTGCGTTTCTGGCATCGCCGCCAAGTCGCTGGCCAACGCCTGCAACATCGCCCGCCCTTCGCGCAGCAGCGAAACGGGCGGAGCAACCGTTGGATCGACGCTGTACCAACCGCCCCCCGTGACGAACTCGTACAAAAAAAGGCGGCGCATCAGTCCACCGGTTCAGCATCAGGCGTTTCATCGACCGCTTCGGGAAGGATCAACGCGATCAACGCGGCGGGAACTAATAGAAAACCAACGATGAGTAAGGCAATCCGATAGGGAACATCCGCCAAGCTCACCGTTCCCACGGCCGCGACCAATCGGCCAATGTTGTAACAAAACCCGGCCCCTGTGGTGCGCAACAACACGGGAAACAACGGCGGGATATACATCGTGAATAAACCAAAAACTCCTGACGACGCACCGAGCGGAATCAGAAACCACCACATCTGATTGATGTCGCGTTCCACGCTGTAGGCCGCCAGCATCGACAGAAAATAGGCCCCACACATGACCGCAATCGCAATCCGAAAACCGCGCAGCCATTTCGCAATCATCGAACCCAGGTAGTTGCCGACAATCGCTGAGAACATAACAACGATGAGCGCGCGCGCAGAAACCGTGCTGCGGGCCGCGTCGGACCAATTGGCCTCCTTCGCCAACTTTCCAAAATGCTGAATTCCCCAAAACATAAACGCCCAATGCGCCGTCAATGACAGACTACAAACGCCGATGGTCAACAGGGTGATTCGCCGCACGCTTCCCCGAAACAAGTCCAGCAGTTTGGGAACGGCGGCACTCGTATCTTTTCGCGCCGAGTGCCATTCTTCTGTTTCCGGAACGGCTTTGCGAATCCACACGACGAGTAACGCTGGCAGAACGCCCACCAGAAAAACCCAGCGCGGTTGATAACCGGGAATCAATTGCAACAACTCAACGCAAACCATCGCCAGCAGGACGCCGATGTTCACCGCCGTTTGCAAGGTGGCGGCCATCCACGGTCGCCAATGTTTGGGCCACGTCTCCGACAAGAGCGACGCCCCGACCGCCCACTCACCGCCGATCCCCAGTGCTGCCGCGAAACGAAAAATCAGCAAATGCCACCACTCGGTCGCGAAGAATGAAAGTCCTGTGAAGCAGGCATACGTCAAGATCGTGAGCATTAACGCCCGACTCCGTCCGAGCTTGTCGCCCACGCGACCGAAGAACGCACCGCCCAACGCCCAGCCGACGAGAAACGCAGCTTGAATCCATCCGCTGTGGGCCTTGATGATTTTCTCTTCGCTGGTAATGTCCCGCATCAATTCGGTGACGAAAACAAGCGATACGGCCGTATACAAGTGCATGTCGAGGCCATCGAACAACCACCCGAGCCACGCTGCGGCACCCGACCTCCACTGCTCCGGTGACAAATCACGCAGGCGCGTAACTTCCCCACTTGTCTTAGATGCAACCACTGCGGAATCGAGTCGTTTTTGCATGGGTCATTTCGCGGATGGGGCTGATTGCTCGGTTGATAAGAAAAGAGTAGGTCGCCGTCGCAAATTCAATTTGCCAACGCGGGGCGTTCCCGGTTATCATAAACCCAATCCCGCCGTTCGCAACCCAGCACCTCAACTCCCCTCCGTTCTACCACTCACTAGCCACCACTCACCCCTCACCTTCCCCCACCATCATGCACTTACTTCGCGTAGCCTTATTTCTCTCCCTGACCACCGCCACCACCCTTCACGCCGAAAATTGGCCCCAATGGCGCGGGGCAAAATTCGACGGGATCAGCACCGAAAAAAACTTGCCCAGCACCTGGAGCAAAACCGAGAATGTCGCCTGGAAGGCCACACTCCCTGGGCCGGGCGGATCGACCCCGTCGATTTGGGACAAGCACATTTTCTTGACCTGCGTCGATGGCAAGGACTTAGTCCTGATCGGGATTGATACGAGCGGCAAGGAGCTTTGGAAAAAAGTCATTGGCAGCGGAAATCAAAATGTCCGTGGCGACGAAGGAAATTACGCCTCTCCCTCGACTTCCACCGACGGGAAAAATGTCTGGGCGTTCGTTGGCAACGGCGTAATGGCCTGTTACGACTTTGCCGGAAAGGAAATCTGGAAACTCGACCTGCAAGAGCGATACGGAAAATTCAACATCCAATTTGGCCTGTCGTCCACGCCTGTCCTCGACGGCGACAAACTCTACATGCAGTTGATTCACAGCGGCGGTGCCCACGTGATCGCCTTCGACAAAAACACCGGCAAAGAAGTTTGGCACACAAAACGCCCTTCCGATGCGACCGACGAATGCGAGCAGTCGTATGCTTCACCGACGTTGTATCGTGACGGAAAACTCGAATATCTCCTCACACACGGTGCCGATTATATCATTGCCCACAACCTGACCGATGGTAAAGAACTGTGGCGGTGCGGTGGCTTGAATCCGCACGGCGGCCGATACAACAAAACCCTTCGCTTCGTCGCGTCGCCCTTGGCGGTCCCCGGATTGATTGTTGTTCCCTCGGCGAAGAACGGGCCAGTTATGGGGCTGAAACCCGACTCGAAGGGCGACATTTCCACCGACGCATTCCAACATGCCTGGACGATGCCCCAAAACACGCCCGACGTTCCGTCGCCGCTGGTGTACGATGGTTTCGTTTATCTCTGTCGCGAAAATGGCAACTTGATCTGCCTTGATGCCAAAACCGGTGAGAAGTATTACGACAATCGCACCCACGCCGACCGACACCGAGCGTCACCCATTTATGCGGACGGAAAAATCCTGATCACGGCCCGCGATGGAACGATCACGGTCGTCAAGCCGGGCAAGGAATTCTCCGTCATTGCCTCCAACAAACTCGATGAACACATGACCGCCTCGCCCGCGATTTCCGACGGGACGATTTATCTCCGCACGTTCGAATCGCTATACGCGATCCGAGCGGCGAAATAGTTGCAACACAACGAGAGTTTTGGAATCGCCGTGAATCTCATTCGACACTGGAATAGGCTGCCGCAGAATGCTCGAGGCGGGGCTGTGGCCATTGGCAACTTCGATGGTGTCCATCTGGGCCACGCGCGGATTGTCGAACGTTTGGTGAAACAGGCCCGTCGGGTTCAGGGGCCGGCCGTTGTCTTCACGTTTGATCCGCATCCCGCTCGACTGTTGCGCCCGGACATGGCTCCACCGCCGTTGACCTGGATTGATCGTAAGACGCAATTGCTCGCCGAGTTGGGAATTGATTTCGTCGTCGCTTATCCGACCGATGAAGAACTCCTAAAAAAAACGCCCGACCAGTTCTTTCAAACGATCATTCGCGAAGGGTTGAATGCGCACGCTTTGGTCGAAGGCCCCAACTTTTACTTCGGTCAAAAGCGAGCAGGGACGATTGACGTGTTGAGAACACTTTGTCAGTCGGTGAACATGGAACTCGAAATCGTCGAACCAATGATCTATGAAGGCGAAATCGTTTCAAGTTCGCGAATTCGCCGCTTGATCGGCGAGGGACATGTTCAACAGGCCGCGAAATTGCTCACGCATCCCTATCGCATTCGCGGGATGGTCGCACACGGGGCGGGGCGGGGTGCAAAAATCGGCTTTCCCACCGCCAATCTGGCCGCGATTGACACGCTCTTGCCGGGGCCGGGCGTCTATGCAGGCCGGGCCATGTTCCAGGGATCAGTTCATCCCGCCGCAATCAATATCGGACCTAACCCGACCTTCGGCGAAAATGTTCTCAAAGTCGAGATTCACCTCCTCGATTTCAACCAATCGCTGTATGGCGAGCCGTTGGAGGTTGACTTTTTAAGCAAGCTGCGGGACATTCAACCCTTTCCCGACGTCAACGCCCTCAAGAATCAATTGGTGCGTGATGTGGCAGCGACGAGAGAAATCGTGCGTTCGCACCGCGAGTAGCGCGCGACGACTTGCGATCCGTCGTCCAATTTTCTGTTTTCCCGAATCTATTCATGTAGTAGTATTTGCCCATGCCTATCGACTGGTCACGCTTTACCGATCTGATCCACAAACACCAACGATTTTTGTTGACGAGCCACATCCGTCCCGACTGCGATGCACTCGGCAGTGAATTGGGAATGGCGGGCGTGCTCGAAGCGTTGGGCAAGCACGTGCAAATCGTCAATGGCCAATCGACCCCGCCCAACTTGAGCTTCATCGACCCGCTGCGGAAAATTAAAGCGATCAACGTCGATGTGACGCTCGCACAACTGGCCGATGTGGAAATCCTGCTCGTTCTCGACACGAGTGCCTGGGCACAACTTGGTCCGATGGGTGAAGTTCTCAAAGCCACCAAGGCCACGAAGGTCGTGCTCGATCATCATGAAAGTTCGGACGACCTCGGTGCGGAAGCCTTTAAGAACACCAAGGCCGAAGCGACGGGACGACTCGTCATGGAAGCCGCCGACCATCTCGGTGTCAAACTTACCAAAGAAATCGCGGAGCCGCTGTTCGCCGCGATTGCGACCGATACGGGTTGGTTTCGGTTTGGTTCGACGACGGGTGATACGTATCGCCGCGGTGCCCAACTTCTTGATGCGGGCGTGCGACCCGACGCCGTTTACAACGCCCTGTATGAACAAGACACGCTCGCTCGACTAAAATTGATTGGCCGCATTCTCGCTCGCGCCGAAGGCGAAAAGGAAGGACGGCTCATCCATACGCACGTGATGCAGGAGGATTTCAAAGCGACGGGTGCCTTGCCCACCGATACCGAAGACATTATCAACATGACGCTGCAAGTCGGCGGCACACAAGTTGCCGTTATTTTCGTCGAGCAGCAGTCGGGCGGGTTCAAAATTAGCTTCCGCAGCCGCAGTCCCGTTAGTTGCAGCAAACTGGCCGAAGGGTTCGGCGGCGGCGGACATCATGCCGCTGCCGGTGCGTTCATTAACGAACCACTCGAAACGGCCCAGGCCAAAGTTCTGACAGCGATTCGCACGGCGATGGGATAGTACCTGACCAACGGATACTATTTCTCCGCGACAGGCACCGTAACGGCCTGCGGTTTGAACTTGATTTGCGAGAAAGCAAAATCGGACTCGCGATTCTCCGCTAAAATTTTCAGCGACGCCGCACCGGTCGTTTTGTTCGCTTCCGCATAAAAACCTTTCGGCGTTTCCACGGAAACGATTCCGATGTGCGAAATGTACTGGCCCACCTTGAGGACTTTTGCGGCCGGACTTGTCGGATCGACGCTCGCCACGACGACGCACGGCTGGTCAGGAACGTGACCCGTCCGACTGAGTTCCGAAAAGTTGGCTTGCGCCGAGACGTGTTCCACTTGAACGCCGCGCCAGGAAACGGAGATCGCCGTCGTGATCGGCTTTTCGCGAACCGGGTACTTGCTCAACAGGACATTGATTTGCTGCGGACGATCAGCACGAACGACCGTTAGCTTGACTCGCTCGTCCGCAGGCATTCGACCAATCAGCAAGAAGAATGAATCGGCATCGCGAACTGGTTGCTCGTTGACATGGGTCACAAAATCATTAGCGACAAGCCCGGCTCTTGCGGCGGGTGTTCCGCTGACGACCGTTCCGACGCGCATTCCCGGTTTGGTGGTGGGGTTCAAATCCTCCTCGTTGCCGGGACTGATGCCGAGAAAACCGTATTCGACTTCGCGACCTTCTTGGAGTGCCTTGATCGCGCGGCGAAAGACGTCATCAACGGGAATCGCATATCCGGCCGCCTGTTCAAAACCGGCGGCCGCCGCAGCCGAAGTTGTTAAGCCGACCATCTCGCCCTTAAGGTTTATCAGTGCGCCGCCGCTTGTTCCCAGATTCAGTTTCGCGTCGGTTTGAATGAGCGTGCCAAAGTGATGCAGCGTCGGCTTGGTCACGCCGACACTGTTTGGGTTCGGGTTGGGAAGTGCTCCTGCCTTGCGTGACAAGTTCGAGACAATTCCCCAACTGGCACTGACTTCTCCATCGCGAGCAATGGCGTAAGGGTTGCCCAGCGTGATGACAATTTGACCTTTTTTCAATGAGGTGGCGTCACCCAACGTGATCGGTGTTAGGTCGGTGGCATCAATTTCAAGCACGGCCAAGTCGCTGCGAGGATCGGTCGCTTTGATCGTGGCCAAACGTGATTTATGATCGGCGGTCACAATCCAATACTCGACTTCGTAGTCATCGGTTCCTTTCGATAAGACGTGACTATTGGTCAGAATCAGGCCCCGTTTGGATAGTACGACGCCGGTCCCGTACTCGGTTGGAATGAAATCCAAATCTTTGGGAGACTTGGGGAGCGCGATTTGCGGTTGCAGCTCGGGCGAAAAAGGGTCGGTGCGAAACCCACGGTTGGGTTCCTTGCCCGGCTTGTAACGGCGAAATTGTCCAATGGCGACGACCGATTTTTCCGATGCGGCAATCGCGTCCACGACGACTTTTTCCAACGCCACCGCAGTTTGCAAGGCCGACAGGTCTTGTGCAAAGCACCTTTCGTTACTTGGCCCAACAACCATCGCCGCCACCACGGAAAAAACAACAGCCGCAGAGGTTAATCCACGGCCAGCTCGTGATGTTTTTGGAGAATTCATAATCGGACCCGATTTTTATTCTTCTTCCGGCTCGTCTTTCTCTTCGGCTACGCCAGCAGGAGTGACCAACGCTTCAAGACCGGAGGCCAAGATTTTTTCGCGAAGTTCTTCCGTTATCTTGGGATTGTCTTTGAGATAGGTGCGAGCTTTCTCGCGACCTTGTCCCAACGGCAGGTCGCCGAAGCGGAAAAAAGCACCGGAGCGAATCACCAATTTTTGGGCCAACGCCAAATCGAGGACGTCTCCCTCGTAACTGATGCCGTTGGAATGCATCATATCAAATTCGGCGATGCGGAAGGGAGGGGCGACCTTGTTCTTGACGATTTTCGCCTTGACCCGTTGGCCCACGACTTCCTCGCCATCCTTAATCTGGCCAATGCGGCGAACGTCGATCCGACAGGAGCAATAAAACTTGAGGGCGCGACCGCCGGGGGTTGTTTCCGGACTGCCGAACATGACGCCGATCTTCTCGCGAATCTGATTGATGAAGATCACGCACGTTTTGCTCTTGGAGATGCAGCCGGTCAATTTTCGCATCGCCTGGCTCATCAGTCGGGCTTGCAAGCCGACGTGGGAATCGCCCATTTCGCCGTCGAGTTCCTTTTTCGGCACGAGAGCCGCCACCGAGTCGATGACGATCACATCGACCGCGTTGGATTTGATGAGCATTTCGGTAATTTGCATCGCCTCTTCGCCACTACCCGGTTGACTGACGAGCAATGTGTCGAGTTCGACGCCGATTTTCTTGGCCCAACTCGGGTCGAGGGCATGTTCCGCATCGATAAAGGCGGCAATTCCACCCCCTTTTTGCGATTGGGCGATGGCGTGCAGGGCCAGGGTCGTTTTTCCGCTCGATTCGGGGCCGTAGATCTCGATGATGCGGCCTTTCGGCAACCCTTGTCCGCCGAGGGCAATGTCAAGGGACAAGCTGCCGGTCGGAATCCCCTCAATTTTGACGGCCATTTCGCTGCCGAGGGGCATAATGGACCCTTCGCCAAATTCTTTTTCAATTTGGGCGAGCGTCGTTTTCAGGGCTGGATTGTCGCCGAGAACGGTTTGAATGGCCGTTTTAGCCGCTTTGCCCGAGGATTTGGGCGAATCGGAGTCCTTGTCTTTATCTTTGTCTTTTTTAGCCATGCGATTATTGGGTTTGACAGCGGTAATCATTGAACCAGTCTCCATTTATCTAAAGATCGGCTCACAATTGCAAGCGGTGTTGGGGGAAGCAGAGCCGAATCTTCCCGCTCAATTATCTCAACATTACACGTACCCATCTCAACATTGCATGTACGTCTGAATAGTGTATCGGCGTACACGTACAATTGCAAGACGAAATTTGGGAAATTTTTGACCGCAAGAACGGGTTTGGGAAGCGTGGGAAAATTCGGTGGTGGGGAGAGGCGACTTGGGCGACATTCGCCCTTAATGGGGTAGGCACTTTGGCACTTTCAGGAAGAGAAAATCATCACAACCGACACAACCCAAACCTTTGTCAAATCTAAATTTAGCGATCATGAGCCACCTTAATTACGTATCATTGACAGGGGGTATTCCACGTATAAACTCAAATGAGTGGATTGTTGGAAACGGCCCTGAAATCGCTACGCTTTCAGGGGTGGTGGTGCATTTGTTTTATCCCGCGATTTGAGCCTGCGATCTGAGATGGCTAGGCGAACAGTAGGGGATCGCCGGGCGAAAAGACCACGTGGTGGTGAATAAAAACGACAAAATTTGCTGTTTTCGGGAGCTTAGCTTGCGGATTGACTTTGCGCAACCCTAAATAAAATCAGTGGTTACGTCCACCGCTCCAATTCCCGGCATATATTTTGCTTATTAGTTCCTATGCCCTCTCGATTGGGAATAGTTTGGCCTGAATTGATGCGGTCAAGGCCGAAGCATCGAGTCGGAAAACTGGAAATGAAGACCTCACGGATAGAGGGTTAGCAATGCAGGCGGATTCAATTCAGACGCAACGTGAAAAGGGGACTACTGTCACCCAGGGGAACGGAGTGCGCCCTAAAAGTGTCCGAAAAAACGCCTGAATTGCGGCAGGAAACAGTGAACACTGATAGAATCTTGAATGGTGAGTGACGGTTTCCCCGACGCGAAGTACCGTCTTAGGGATAGTCCCGAAATAACTTCCTGAGTTGAGTTTTGTTCCCTCCCTCTGTTGCGACGGTTCCGCTTCGCTTGCGCGGCGCGGCTAACCGATTATCGTGAAACCGGGAAGTTCACTCGGGCCGAGTCCTTACCTGACGGAAGTCTTGTAGAAGAAACATGAATCGAAAAGCCTATTTTCAACGAATGACGCGGCGGTCCTTTGCGGTCCTGTTGGTCCACACCGTGGCCGCGTTCTGTTCGTATGTCTTGGCGTTCGTACTGCTTGTCAGCTCTGGATTTACGTCACCCGAACATGCCAAGATGATTTGGCCAATGCTGTGGCTGACCATGCCCGCCGTGCTGGTCGTTAAAGCAATCGTGTTTTACGCCTCTGGGCTGTGTCATCGCTCGTGGCAATATATCAACTTCTCGGACCTGGCGGCCTTGGTTCGAACGGGGACACTGGCGTCGTTGATCTTGGCAACTTTGGATCATTTTGGGGATCGACTCGTTGGACGTAAGGTCTATCACGTTCCCTTTAGCATCTTCATCATTGACTGGGCGATGACGTTGCTGATTCTCGGATCGATTCGGGCGGCATTGCGGTTTACTCGTGAAGAGTTCAAACCGTTGATCTATGGATACACTGCCCGCAAGTGTTTGATCGTCGGTGCCAATCAATCGGGCGAAACCCTCGCGCGACATCTGCTGGTAGATCGTCATTTGAACTTTCGGGTCGTGGGATATTTGGACCCGAATCGAGCTTTGCAAGGGACCGAACTCGGCGGCGTTCCGGTGTTTGGCAATTGGGAAGATGCCCCGTATTACGCCGAAGGTCTGGGAGTGGACGACATTTTGGTGTTGTCCGACGTGCTGACGGGTAAGCAGT
>JAYUFG010000432.1:0-28116 GCA_043738845.1 Planctomycetaceae bacterium | reverse complement strand
ATCGCCGAGTGTTCGCTGTCGATGGGAATGATCTGCGTTTGATTTTTCGCCGCCAGTTGCATGACCAGCGAGCCTGCCATGACAAGCGATTCTTTATTGGCCAAGGCGACGGTCTTGCCCGCTTCAAGTGCGGCCCAGGTTCCGCGCAAGCCCGCACTGCCGACAATCGCCGAGACCACAATGTCCACGTCGGCTGCGGTGACGGCCCGCAACAATCCCTCTTCTCCGGAAAGAATCTCGGTTTCCGGCGGAAAGGTGGACCGATCAACGAGTGCGGCGGCTTCGGGATCGGCGATAACAACCCGTTGCGGCCGAACTTGCCAAGCCTGTTCCGCCAAAGTTTCCACCCGGCGGTGCGCGGCCAAGGAGGTCGCCCTAAGGCGATCCGGTCGAGCGGCAATCACGGCCAACGTGCTTTGCCCAATACTCCCGGTGGAGCCAAGGACAGCGACATTGGACATTAGGCGGGACATGCGACAATTTCCGACAGGCAAGGGAGTTACGTTCAATCCGCAAGGCATTCTAAGACCCCCGGTCCGTTCGGACAACCCAGTTTTGCGGTCCGTTTATTCCGATCAAAGGGTGTGCGGGTCAGAAAACATGGCGAAATGGGTCGAAATTTGTCGCTCGACCTTTTCGACGGATCGTTATAATCAGTTAAATAGTGTTTGCGTTTCTTTTTGGGCTTTCAAGTTTTCGCCCTTTCACTACTGCCTGAATCACCACACGGCCATCATGGACAAACAACCTAAGTTTCCCCCGTTGCCTCCGAAACCGCCCCGCGACAAGGAGTCGAAAAAGACTCCTCCCCCGCCCAACAACGGAAATATGACATTTTTGGCAGCATTGATTGCGATCAGTATCATTGCGGCGATAGTATTCGTAAATCACAACGGCAACAAAATGCCGCTGACCTATAGCCACCTGTGGCAACTCATCACGGCCAAGCCCGACGACAAAGGGGTCCGTTCCATCACATACAAGGAATCGGAGGGGCGCGAGTTTCGGATCTCAAGTCCGACCGAAATCGAATTGGCGACGAGCGAAATCACCGGCAAAGTTTCGGTCGAGTCCTTGAGCGGCCCGAATGCCAACGGCGCGGCGGAAGTTGTCTCCTTCGAGACTAGCCGTGGTCCCCTCGACGACAGTTCGGGAAAATTGCCTGACGCTCTCCGAAAAGCCGATATCGACTTTAAGTATTCGAGCGGTCCAGGCTTCTTGAAAACCTATTTTCCCGTACTCCTCATCACGAGTCTGTTGGTCTTGGGCTTTTTTTACTTGGCGCGAAAATTGGGCGGGGCCAGTTCACCCATGGCCTTTGGCCGCAGTCGCGGAAAAATGTACGCCCAAGAAGACCTCGAAATCTCGTTTGACGATGTCGCCGGAATCGAAGAGGCTGTCGACGAACTTCGTGAAGTTGTCGAGTTCCTCAAGACACCTGAAAAATATCAGATTCTCGGCGGACGCATCCCCAAAGGTGTCTTGCTCGTCGGCCCGCCGGGTACCGGCAAGACGCTGCTTGCCAAGGCCATCGCGGGCGAAGCCGATGTCCCCTTCTTCAGTCTTTCCGGTTCGGACTTTGTGGAGATGTTTGTCGGCGTCGGTGCGGCCCGCGTTCGTGATATGTTCCATCAGGCCGAGATGAAAGCTCCCTGCATTATTTTCATCGACGAGTTGGACGCCTTGGGGAAAACCCGCGGCACGAGCATCGTCGGCGGCAATGACGAACGCGAGCAAACCCTAAATGCACTCTTGGTGGAAATGGACGGATTCGGGTCGAACAGCGGCGTGATCGTGATCGCGGCGACCAACCGCCCGGAAACGCTCGATCCCGCCTTGCTCCGCCCAGGCCGTTTTGATCGTCAGGTACTTGTTGATCGTCCCGACATTCGCGGCCGAGAGGACATCCTTAAAGTCCATGTTGGACACATCAAAATCGATCCGGCTGTTTCGCTCAAAGAAGTTGCCCGCATTACGTCGGGTTTCGTCGGTGCCGATTTGGCCAATCTCGTCAATGAAGCCGCATTGCTCGCCGCTCGCAAGAATAAAACGATGGTGGGCATGGCCGAATTTAATGAAGGGGTCGAACGGGTTTCCATCGGCCTGGAGAAGAAACAGCGGATTATGAACGAAGAGGAGAAACTGCGTGTTGCCTATCACGAGAGCGGCCACGCTCTCGTGGGGTATTGTCTTCCTAACACGGACCCGGTCCACAAAGTTTCGATCATTCCGCGTGGCATCGCGGCCCTCGGCTACACGATGCACCGCCCCGACGAGGAACGTTTCCTCACCACGCACGCCGAACTCGAAAGCCGCATTCAAGTCCTCTTGGCAGGTACCTTGACTGAGGAGTTGATCTATGACGACGTCTCGACCGGCGCCCAAAACGATTTAGAGCGGGCCAGCGAAATTGCCCGCAGCATGGTCATGGATTTCGGCATGAGCCGACTCGGTCGCGTGAATTATCGTCAGAGTGGTCGCTCGCCATTTCTGGCGGGCGGCGGAATGGATTTTGGCCCAACTCGCACGCATAGCGAACAGACCGCCCGCGAAATCGACGAAGAAGTCAAACGGATTCTCGACGAGATGATTGAAAAGGTGAAGCATATTTTGTCGGCCCGTCGGCCCGCACTCGAAGCCTTGACCAAACGTCTAATGGAGAAAGAAGTGGTCGAAGCCATCGAGCTTCGCCAACTGATGGAAGACAATTCTCCTGGCCCGCACTTGGTCCCCGGCACGACCACGGAACGCAAGCGGAACGTCCCCATCGTCCGACCGGAACCGGCAAGCATTCCGACGGTCGTTCCAGGTGAAGTGGCGGAGGGGTAAGTTACTTTCAACCAAGCCGACGTCTGGGCGTCAAACGACGGTGCCGATTTCAAATACCTCAAACCGCAAAATGGTCGCGTTTTTACAAAATAAACTTGCTCAAATCCTCGTCCTTGGTCACTTCTTCCAACCGTTGCTGCACAAAACCGCCGTTGACGACAACGTGTCCCGCTTTCATATCAGGGGCTTCGAAGCTAAGTTCCTCGACGAGCCGTTCCATGATCGTATAGAGCCGCCGGGCACCGATGTTTTGCGTCGTCTGATTAACCTTGAACGAATAGCTGGCCAGGGACTCGACCGCATCGGTCGTAAATTCCAGTGTGATTCCCTCCGTGCCGAGTAGAGCCGTGTACTGCTTCGTCAAAGCGTTTTTCGGTTCGGTCAGAATGCGAATGAAGTCGTCCTTCGTCAGGTCTTTCAGTTCGACGCGAATTGGGAAACGCCCCTGCAGCTCCGGCATCAATTCGCTCGGACTGGCCCGGTGAAATGCCCCCGCCGCAATGAACAACACATGATCGGTCCGGACGTAACCATACCGCGTTTGCACGGTCGTTCCTTCGACAATGGGCAACAGATCGCGTTGCACGCCCTGTCGAGAAACATCGGCCCCACGTGAATCGCTGGCGACGATCTTATCGATTTCATCGAGGAAGATAATGCCCAGGTTCTCCGCTAACGTGATCGCAGCGGCGTTGACCTTGTCCTTATTGATGAGAGACTCGCACTCTTGTTCAAAAATGATTTTGCGAGCCTCGACGACCGTCGCTTCTCGACGGGACGTATGCTTGGGCAAGATTTTTTCAAACATCCCCTGCAAATCGACGTCCATTTGCTCCAGGCCCATCCCGGTGAACATCATCGGCTGAGCTTTTTGTTCGGTGGTGATCTCGACCTTCCGTTGATCGAGGTCGCCCGCCCGCAACATCGCCCGCATTTTTTCGCGTGTTCGTTCTTGACGCAGCGGAGAGTCTCCGTCGGGCGCACCGGGATCAAACGCGACCGGCGGCGGTGCGAGCAAATCGAGCAATCGTTCTTCCACTCTTTCTTGAGCTTCCTTCTCGATCTCGATCCGTTCGCTCTCTTCGACCAGCTTGATCGCATTTTCAACCAACTCACGGACCATACTCTCAACATCGCGACCGTAATATCCGACCTCTGTATATTTACTCGCCTCGACCTTGATAAATGGGGCACCGGTCAGCTTGGCCAGCCGGCGGGCAATTTCGGTCTTGCCCACGCCCGTCGGACCGATCATCAAAATGTTTTTGGGAGCGACCTCGGTCCGCATTTCCTCTGGCAATTGTTGTCGCCGCCAACGATTGCGGACGGCAATGGCGACGGCCCGCTTGGCATCGGCTTGGCCGACGATGTGACGATCCAGTTCAGCGACGATTTGACGCGGTGTCAGGTCGTGCATGGAAGTTCCTCTACGACGATGTTGGAATTGGTGTAAATGTCGATCTCAGAGGCAATTTTCAGCGCGTTGCGAACAATCTCGGCCGCTGAAAGATCGGAATGGGCCAGTAGTGCCCGAGCGGCCGCCACCGCATATTGTCCGCCGGAACCGATTCCCAGCACGCTGTCGGTTGGCGAGATCACGTCGCCCGTCCCGCTGATGAGCAGCGTATGTTTGCCATCAACGACCGCCAACAATGCCTCTAGTCTTCGCAAGGCCCGATCCGTGCGCCAGTCTTTGGCAAGTTCAGTCGCTGCCCGAGGCAAATTCCCGGGAAAGTCCTTGAGCTTGGCCTCGAATCTTTCGAGCAGGGCAAAGGCGTCGGCAGTCGCGCCCGCAAAGCCGGTCAGGACTTTGCCCTCACACAGGCGGCGAATTTTCATCGCATCGGCCTTGACGACCGAGCTGCCGAGGGTGACTTGTCCGTCACCGCCGAGGGCGACGGTTCCTTTGTGTCGAACCGTGAGAATCGTGGTGGAGCGGATTTCCAGCCGCACGCTACGTTGGGCCATAAAAACAATTCCGAATGCCTAATAAGGTGATTAACTTCCCACCCAATATGGCGCACGCCGGCAAAATTCGCCAGGGGCACGGCAATGGAGTGCAACCTTCTCCAATTTTCCAACGCCCGAAAGTTTCCCTACCTCATAGTTCGGTACCAACCACATGGGAAAATCGCCGTTGAGGCGACCGAATTGACAATTTACCGCCTTTCCGACGTCCAGAAAATTATGTAAAAATGAAGGGCTAAACACAGCAAGGGCTTCACAATCCACGATTGGACAAATGCCCTTCGACCAAATATCGTAGTACCTTAATACTCCCGCGCCGACGCAACATTCCCGTTTCCCTCACCAGGATTTGCATCACATGACCAAGCCTCTCAATATCGGTATGATCGGTTACGGCTTTATGGGCCGCACCCACTCAAACGCGTACAGCCAAGTCAATCATTTCTTCAAGCTCGATTATCATCCGGTGCTGAAGGCCGTTTGTGCCCGGGACGAGGCCAAGGCCAAAGAGTTTGCCGCGACCTGGGGATATGAATCCATCGAAACCGATTGGAAAAAGCTCGTCAAGCGCAAAGACATCGACGCCATCGACATCTGCACGCCGAACAATCTGCACATGGAGATTGCCATCGCCGCCGCGAAGGAAGGCAAAATGATTCTCTGCGAGAAGCCCCTCGCAATGGACGCCAAGCAAGGCGAAAAAATGGTCAAGGCGGTCGAGGCCGCCAAAGTCCCCAACATCGTGTGGTATAATTATCGTCGCGTTCCCGCCGTGACCTTCGCCAAACAACTCGTTGATTCCGGCAAGCTCGGACGCATCTTTCACTATCGGGCAAACTTCTTGCAAGACTGGACGATCTCGGCCGATTTGCCGCAGGGGGGCGCGGCACTGTGGCGACTGGATGTGAAGGCCGCTGGCAGTGGAGTCACGGGCGACCTGCTCGCTCATTGCATCGACACGGCCATCTGGCTCAACGGCGGTGTGAAAGATGTTAGCGCGATGACCGAAACCTTTGTCAAGGAACGCAAGCACCAACTGACGGGCAAGATCGAAAAAGTCGGCATCGACGACGCTTGTGCGTTTCTCTGTCACTTTGATAACGGCTCGCTCGGACTGTTTGAATCAACCCGATATGCTCGCGGGCACAAGGCTCTCTACACGTTCGAGATCAACGGTGAACACGCCTCGATCAAATGGGACTTGCACGACCTGCACCGGCTGCAATGGTTCGATCATCGGGACGAGGGTAACTTGCGGGGCTGGCGTTCGATCCATGTGACCGACAGCGATCATCCTTACATGAAACAGTGGTGGGTGCCGGGCTTGCAAATTGGCTACGAACATTCGTTCATCCATCAGGTCGCCGATTTCCTGGAAGGGCTGGGCAAGAAAAAGCAAGTCGCCCCGACCTTCAAAGACGCCCTCGAAACGCAATACATCTGCGACGCGGTGTTGTCGAGTGCGAAGACGGGGAAGTGGACGAAGGTGTAATCTGAACCGAGCCAAACTTAAAGGCAGCCGAGTCTGCGGCTACAAGCTAGAGTAGAAGAGACGCGGAATGCTCGAGCTATTTCTGCCAAACCAATTATTACTGCTAAAAAACAGACCCGAACAAATGCCTTCTACATCACCCTTGCCGGATGTGCCCAAGGCACCGCCCGCCGTGTTGCACTGGCGACATTGGCCCGTGCGCGATGAGTTCTCCACGCATGGACCACTGCTAATCCTTGCCGTTGTGATGGCAATCATCACGGGAAACGCGATTCACAACGGTTGGCTAACAGCGATTGTGGTACTCACTTGGGTCGCTGTCTCGTGGCAGATGTTTGTGACAACGGAGTACGAACTAAACGGGAGCGGACTGACGCAAGTCACCGCCGGACGGATGAGGAGCATTCCCTGGCGAAATATCCGCCGCTATCGCGTCGTGGCCAAGGGTGTTTTCATTTATCTGCGGACAAAGGAAACGCCGCTCGACGGGTTGCGTTCGATTTTTCTTCCGTTTGGCAACCACCGCGTGGAAGCCCTCTTTGCATTTCACCACTATTTGGGTGAATCGACCAGGGCCTGAGGTGCCGCAAATTCCCCAGTGTTCTTGTCGCACAATGGACAAGGCATCCGCTGGAGACGTTGCCCTGTCTATCTTTGCGATGTGCTTTCCACAATCTCTTTCATGTTCGCCAGCCCCGCCTCAAAATCACGGCCGACCATTTTGTCGCAATCCACCGTTTTGCTGGTTAGGGTCGAGTCCTAAATCACCATTGCAATGGTGTCAAAATGTGTCGAGCCGTTTTACCGTGCGGAAACGTTACGACTCGGCTTTATTCGTTCTTCACGTTTTTCTCAGCTTCGCGGTCAATCCTTGTCACCACGAACTTTATGACTTCAATGCTTGCCGCCAAGGGAGGAGTTCGCGAATTCGTGGGTCGCGCAAAAAGAGTCCCAGCCAAACGAGTACGCCCCCGATCACGGGTGGAGCGAAACCATCGTGAATCCGCACGTGGGTTGCCGTCGCACCGCCGAGATACCCGTCAACAGGACTGCCCCGAGTACGGCCGTTCGAGGAAACAGGTACAAGAGTACACAAGAGACCTCGACAATTCCGATGGGAAAGATGACGTTCTCATTGTATCCGAGCCGTTCGACGAATTCTTTGACCATATCGGGCGGCTTCATAAACTTCATGGTGGCACTGGCACAGAGCATGAGTGTGATCAAGACGGTTAAAACCCAGCCTGCCCAGGTCATATATTTGTGTTGCGTTTGCATCGTCGATTCCTTGTTCAGAGGTAAACCGGTGGGGAAAAGATGGAAAATATTCTGCGAACGGCTTCACGTTGCCGGATAAGCCAAGGTTGGTAAAGAGAGTCTTCGGCCGAACTGTCTTCGGCCGATCTCGTTTTTTCGTACTCACCAATTAGCATTCGCCGACAAAACGACGGGTAGTTTACTCCACGAGACCTTTACGGACAATCAATAACTCGCATGACAGCGTGAAACACAAAATAGGCAAATCAGAAAAAACAAATCGACTGGGGAAAGAGCGGTGGGTTTGCCGATAAGATAGTCCTGTGAAGAAACTCCGTGTCGTCGCCCCCTGAAACGATGGCCGGTTGCCGAGCGTTCCTCCCCGCCGCGATAGTTGCCCACCATGTTCGTTCCCCAGCCCCATTTCCTTCTGTATTCAGAAGTTGCGCGCGAGGCCGCGTCGTCGCGTTGGCGGTTTACGCTCACGTCGGCCGACGGTTCCGCCAAGATCGAGGCGGCTGACGAGGAACCCAACACCCAGGGCGAGCGGCTGGAGCTTCTGGCTTTTGTTCGCGCTCTCGAAGCCCTCGACCAACCGTCGCGCGTTACACTCGTTACCAACGGCAACTACGTCAATCGGGGTTTGCAATTCGGAATCGACGAATGGCGGGCGGACGGCTGGCGGTGGGAACGGTTTGGCGAAATGGTACCCGTAAAGGATGTCGATCTGTGGCAGCGGGTGGATCGGGCGATGCGCTTTCATCGGATCGACTGGGGGACGCCAGCGGAGGACGAACGTCTGGCAAATAAACCTAAGCGGCCCAGCCTGATGCCAAATTCCCTGGCCGCCGTCCCTTATGTCTTTGGACTGGTCACCGCCCGTCGCCGAAAACGCCGCCCGCTTGGACAGTTGTTTCGCCGGAAAAGATTTAAGGCAATTCTGCGGCGGTGGTGGCAAGAAACGAACGAGGCGATCCACGTTCGAGTCTCGCAATTGGGAACGAGCCTGCTTCCTAAACCGTGGTGGCAATAGTGGTTAGCGAGGCGGTGTAAGGGCTTACTCCTCGCTTACGCTGCCGGTTGGCAGGATTCAAACCGCCATTAAAGTCAACGTAAAATACCTAAACTCCTAGACGAAACCTCCCTTGCAAACGACAATAACCCGTAGAATCTGCGGTTAAAAGGATATACATGAAGACGATGGTTGCCCTGGATGGCGTTGCTCCTTTGATTGAAGGCCGACATCAAAACCCCTTTGAAATTTTAGGACCACACGCGGTCGAGTCGGCGGGACGTCAGGCGTTGGCAATTCGGGCGTTCCTGCCGAATTCGTCGCAAGTCTGGGTCGTCGATGGTGCCCATCAAAAGCAGCAGCCCATGCGCAGGATTCATCCGGCGGGACTCTACGAAGCGATTTGTCCCGTCGCGGAGAGTAACGCTCCCTATCAATTCCGAATTGCCGATTCACGCGGTCAAGAAACGATGATGCACGACCCTTATTCCTTTGCTCCCCTGCTCACCGATTACGATCTGCACTTGCTGCACGAGGGAACGCACTGGCAAAGTTACGACCGGATGGGGGCGCAACTGCGGACCGTCGCGGGTGTGGCGGGAGTGAACTTTGCCGTGTGGGCACCGAACGCGACCGGCGTCAGCATTATTGGCGACTTCAATGCGTGGAACGGTCAGCGTCACTCGATGCGCAAACATATCCCCAGCGGGATTTGGGAACTGTTCGTGCCGGGGTTGAGTGAAGGGACGCTCTATAAATTTCAAGTTCGGTCGGGCGACGAAGTTTTTGAGAAGTCGGATCCGTACGGTTTTGGTGCCGAGCTTCCGCCACGAACCGCGTCCAAGGTGATCGACCTCGCCCGGTATCAATGGCGCGACGACAACTGGATGACCAGTCGCGTCAAGACCAACGGTCTCGATTCGCCGATGTCGATGTACGAAGTTCACTTGGGAAGTTGGCGGCGGCCGGGGCACGATCCGAATGCGTATCTCACGTATCGCGAAACGGCCCATCAGTTGGTCGAGTATTGCCTCGAGATGGGTTACACGCATCTCGAACTGTTGCCCGTCAGCGAGCATCCCTTTAGCGGAAGCTGGGGTTATCAAACGGTCGGTTACTTCGCGGCCACGAGCCGTTTTGGCACGCCGCAAGATTTCATGTACTTTGTCGATCACTGCCACCAAAATGGGATCGGCGTGATTCTCGATTGGGTGCCAGCCCACTTTCCAAAAGATGGTCACGGTCTGCGTCGCTTTGACGGCTCGGCCCTGTATGAACATGAAGACCCCCGGCTTGGCGAGCATCCCGACTGGGGAACGATGATCTTCAACTACGGGCGAAACGAAGTCAGCAACTTCTTGCTGTCGAACGCTCTCTTCTGGCTCGATAAGTATCACATCGACGGGTTGCGGGTGGATGCGGTCGCGTCGATGTTGTATCTCGACTACAGCCGCAAACATGACGAGTGGATTCCCAACGAGTTCGGCGGGCGAGAGAACCTGGGCGCGATTAAATTCCTGAAGACGTTCAATGAACAGGTTCATTTGCAACATCAAGGGGTGTTGACGATTGCCGAAGAATCGACCGCCTGGCCGGGCGTTTCGCGGCCGACGTATACCGGTGGTTTGGGTTTCAGTCTGAAATGGAATATGGGCTGGATGAACGACACGTTACGTTACTTCCGACATGAGCCGATCCATCGGAAGTATCATCACGATGAATTGACGTTCAGCCTGATCTATGCCTTTCACGAGAATTTCGTGCTGCCACTCTCGCACGATGAAGTGGTGCATGGCAAGGGTTCGCTGCTCGATCAAATGCCGGGCGATATGTGGCAAAAGTTCGCGAACTTGCGGCTGCTGTACGGATATATGTGGACCCATCCCGGCAAGAAGCTGACGTTCATGGGCGACGAAATCGGCCAATGGCAAGAATGGAATCACGACTCGAGTTTGCAATGGGATTTGTTGCAATGGGAATCGCACCGCGGCTTGAAGCAATGCGTGGCCGATTTGAACAAGCTCTATCGCAATGAAGCCGCGTTGCACTCGGTTGATTTCGACCATACCGGTTTTGAATGGGTCGATTGTCACAACTACGGCGACAGCGTGTTGAGTTTCATTCGCAAAGCGAAAGACCCGCAAGATTATTTGCTCATTTGTATGAACTTCACGCCGGTCCCGCGCCCCGGTTATTATATGGGTGTGTCGGAAGGTTGCTGGTATCAAGAGGTCTTCAACAGCGACTCGATGTACTACGCGGGAAGCAACGTGGGCACACCCGCTGGCGGCGTGCAAGCCGAACACCGCGAGCATCACAGCCGCCCGTATGCAATCCCGGTCACACTCCCACCGCTAGGGATTGTGGTGTTTAAGCCGAAGCGATAACGGGTGATTTCTCCTCTCCCTCTGGGAGAGGGCCGGGGTGAGGGCGTATCGAAGTTCACGCGGCATCTTGCCGCGTAGAGAAATGGGACCGCTGGCAAGCGGCAACACACCGATTGTGCGGTTGTGGTTTTGTCATACGGTTGAGTTCGGACATTCTCCTAACGCCGGCGGCGGAAGCCGAAATCGTAATCGTCGAGTAACAGGCCCATCGCCACGCAGAATAGTCCCCAGGTTACGGCGTTGGGGATGACGGAGGAGCCAACTCCGCCTAAGAAAAACACGACGGCTGCGGCAATCAAAAAAATCGTTCCAATGGTCATGACTAAGCTCCTTGAGTTAAAAATGATGGAAGTTTGTAGTTTGCGGGGACAGGTACGATGTTCAGTCGCGTGGACGCGACGGCTAAGCAACGTATACACGGCTCGTTGCGTATACGCGACGGCTAAGGCCCGACGCTTAAATAACTGTCCCACGATGACCACCGATTCCTTGTTTTTTCTGCTTAAGACCAACATCGTAGAACCTCCCAATTCAGATTTTAGAAACGGATTCGCTCGACTCATTCCCACTTCGGGTGCCGTCCGGTACTGGCTTATTAGGCTCATTTCCATTCCGGGTGCTGGCTGGTACGGATCCATCGGATTCATTCCCGCTCCAAGTTCCGTCAGGCACGCTGGAGGCGAGCAAAAATACTTGCACCATCGTCCCGGTCGTGAAGACCTGAACGACCGTGCCAGTATGCGTTTCAACTTCCGCCGTCGCTTGACGGACCTCGACGCCGGTGATGTTTTTGATTTGTTGACGAAACGGCTCGCTCGACTCGGCGAACAATTGACGATGAAACTCTTGCACACGGGCGGCACCTTCCGCCGTCTTGGACAAAGCCTTTTCGGCGGGCGACAAAGCTCCGTGCAACGTGACCATCAGCGTGTCGCCGCTGAGGACGACCGTCACGGACTGCGGTGCGTGGCCCGTCCTTTGTCGTTGATATTCGCTGGCCGCCAGTGCGACCTGTTGAGCCATATTGTTTTCGAGTTTTTCCATATCCGTTTCATTACGTTGCTGAAAACCGAAGAGCGAATCGCGGTCAGCCTTTGACAACCGACCGCGACTCACCCAGGTGATTCGAAACTACTACTTCGGCATCATCTTCCCCATTTCGCGACAATCCTTGGCGCAATTGCGGCAAGATTTAGCGCACGCGGCCATCTGCTTGTCGTCGGCCATTTTCTCGCAAGCCGCAGCACAGTCGTCACAACATTTGGCACAACATTCGGATACGGGGGCGCACAATGTGCTTTGTCGGGCACACAACGTCGCGCACAGATTGCAGCACGCGGCGCAGTCCACACAGCAATGCATGCACTGGGCATGTTCCTTTTTCCCTTCGCTCACGAGCGATGCACAGTGATGAAAACACGCATCGCACTGAACTTGGCAATCGGCACAGACGGCAGCACATTTCAGCATGTGAGCCGCGTGTGGGCTGTCGGCCGCAAACGCTGTCGCGTTCACAAAACTTAAGGCCAAGGCCATCGCACCCAATGACAAAATTCGGTAACTCATAAACACGTTCTCCCTTTGAAAAAAAGCTACCTATCTTCGACGAAAAAACAATTTTCCGCCGCTACAAAAAACTTTTCAACAAGTGAAGTTCGGTCGTTTCCAACCGACCGCAACCCACCGGGTCGAATCGAAACTACTCTTTCGGCATCAGCACAGTGTCAATCGCATGGATCACGCCATTGGTGCAGTTGATGTCGGTTTTGGTGACTTTGACACCGTCCACCATGACGATGTCTCCGTCGGTTGTAATACGGAGCGACGCGCCATTGACGGTCTTGACGGACCTCAACTTGGCGATGTCAGCCGCCAGGATGTTGTCGGCGATGACGTGGTACGTGAGGATCGCTTTCAACTTGGCTTTATTCTCTGATTTGAGCAACATTTCGACCGTTCCGGCGGGCAGCTTTGAAAAAGCTTCATCCGTTGGAGCCATGACCGTAAACGGACCTTTGTCTTTCAACGTGTCGATCAACCCGGCCGCGCGCAGAGCCGAAGCGAGCGTCTTAAACGAGCCCGCGTTGACGGCGGTTTCGACCACGTCCATCTGGGTTTCAGGGATAACCGGCTTCTTCGCTTCCACAATCACAGGCGGTTCGGGGTCGGCCGGTTCAGCTTTCATTACGACGGCGGGTGTTGCCAACATCACCGCGGTGAGAGCAAACGCCAAGGACCATTTCATCGAACGCAACATGACACACTCCTTTGGTAAGTAAAACCGGCAACGCTTCGGGGCAAAATGCCCTTCAAGCGATCATTGCAGATTTCCTGAACTCCTAATGGCTTGTGAACTTCAGGCTCATCGCCCTTTGCCAAAAGTCCAAAAAAAAGCCGACGTGGCAGAACACCCGTAGGTATCCCACCACGTCGGCTTACTCGTTAATGAGCCTTCCGGTCGAAACCGAACTGCTCTTTATCTAGTCTTCCGAAAATCTCTGGAGAGTGATCGCTAAATCAATCTCGCCAACGTCTTTATTGCTCCGGTCGTGGACGACTAAGCGATATGGAGCGTGATCGCTTAACCAATCCCCCCCAACATCATTCATTATACGCCCAACATCATTTATTATACGTACGTCGCGTCCGAACGGCAATGGTTTGACGATTTATGTTCCGTGAATCGCCGTTCCTTTTGACAATGGCTCACGGAGGGTGTTGTTAGGCTGATCCGCGTTTGGCCACTTTGCTTTTTGGCAATTGCTTTTCTGGCGTTTCTTCAAACCGTCGCTCGGCCTCTTCAATCGAATGGGATTGCGTGATTATGTGGTCGAGCTTCACCAACTCGGCGAGCTTTTGATAATGCTGGTGCAACACGCCCACCTCTGCTTCGCCCAGGTCTTCGACGTTAATCAAATGGTTGCTCGCTCCCTCCAGGGCAGCGACGATTTCATTCAGCTTCAATTGAATTGACAGTGAATCCTTGTTCTGCGCCCGTTGAATGAGGAAGACCATCAGAAAGGTCATGATCGTCGTGCCCGTGTTGATCACGAGTTGCCAAGTGTCGGAAAAACCAAAGAACGGTCCCGTGACGAGCCAAACTAGAACGACGGCGAGTGCCAAGCCAAACGCCCACGAGCTTCCCGCCCGGACCGTGGCCTGTCGCGCTAATCGTTCTAACCAGCCGATGTGTTGGGTCATGGTTTATCCTCTTGGTACGGACGATCGTTGCGATGTCTGTAACTGTTTAGCCGTATAAAGTGAGAAAGAATGTCGAATACAAAACAGCCCGAAGGGCTGACATTTTTCAGCCCAGGGCAACGCCCTGGGTAAACAGACCACCATGAACCTCAATGCCCCAACGGGGCAAAATAAAACCTATTTCGCCCTTTCAGGGCTGGATCGACCAGGATAGTTGAATTACCCAGGGCGTTGCCCTGGGTTGAAAAATGTTCGCCTTTCTGGCGAATGAATCAGCGGACTGTTTACCTCAACTTCCGACTTCACACGGCTCAACGGTTCCCGATATTTTTTTGTTGCGATGATTTTTTACGCAGGTCCGTTCAAACTCTATTTCGTCAGTCGTTCATTGACCCAGGTGCCAAAGTAACTGAAGCTGTGGCCTCCCAGCGGCGTGGACATCGCAATGATACGTTCGGCCTCCTCGCGAGTAGAAACCTCGACAAAGAGTCCGTAGTGCGATTTTTTAAGCTCCTCACGTGCCAGCGTAATCAGTTCGATTTCGCCATCACCGAAGTAGAAGTCCTGCGCGGAATGTTCAAGCCGCTGAAGACCATCTTCACCAGACAATACGATCAGCTTGGTGTCCGGGATGCCCGTCGCGATCAACGCCTGGGTCACAGCGTCACACTGCGACTTCGTATCGACAAAACCAACTGCCCGGCCGGTGGGGGCGGGCATTTTTGGAGATTGATTTTCGAGTGATTCAACGGGCATCGGATGATCCTCCTGAAAAAAGGGTGACGGAAAATCCCGGAACGGTTTTTATTCGTTCGACTCTTGATTCAGTATTCAATATATTCCCTATCCCAACAGAGTCGAGCCGCAGAGTGTCACGTCCCGCGGGATGCTGGCCAAGGCTCCCTCGCGGTTATAAAAATGGCGATCAATTTGCGGTTGTTGCACATTCCAGGCGACCCAGGCGTGCGGAGACAGTTCCGTTAAAAACCAATTTTGGCCATCGGTCGATTCGACCGGCGTCGAGGCGCGATCCAAATCTTCTCGCGAAATGAAGCCGAGCGATTCGTGCAAGGTGTCCTTCCGCGTTTCGTCCGTTTGAAGATTGGAAATTGCCGCGCCGACCGCCTCGACCGCTTGCTTGGCCAAACCGACCGAACCGACTTCCTCGACCAAAGCTTGGGCGGTGGACTTGGCCGATTCAGCGACGTGTTCGTGAACCTGCCAATCGTACTCGTGCGGCGATGGCGATGGCGATGGGTCGGACGCTGCGGTTTTTTCAGAGGGCGTTTCGGGAAACATGGTCATTTCTCCTGTGTATGGGGTGAAGCGTTGGTTTGTGCGGGTTGCCAAAAGTCCAAAAAAAAGCCGACGTGGCGGAACACCCGTAGGTCTCCCACCACGTCGGCTTACTCGTTAATGAGCCTTCCGGTCGAAACCGAACTGCTCTTTATCTAGTCTTCCGAAAATTATCGGTAATCCGAAAAATTTACTCGGTAATCCGACAATTATAATCGGGAAATGGCCGACAAATGCCCGCCATTCCTCAATGCCCACTCATTGTATCACGACCGATGGAGAATGCAAGAAATTTGGATACTTATTGCTTATTACTTCACCAGCCAAGAATTCTCTTGCCGGAATGGGCTTGAAATCGGCCGCCCGCTCGATGCGACACTTGGCTTCGTGAATTCCGTGCGGCTGGTCGTTGAGCCGAAAATCGGGTAGCATGTTTCTTTAGATTTGTCTGCCGCCTCTTCGGCCAAGTGTTCTACTCAGGCCTTGTCGGCAGGTACCGTTGTTGCAGTTCTCGAATTGCAATCGTCACACTTTGAATCTCCCGTGCGGAACAGGCCATGATGAAATCACAAGGCGAAATTGAATCGGCGATTTGTGATGGCATCACGCGCTTCGAACAAGATTACATGGGACGTGGCCCCAAAAGCATACATGCCCATCTCCTGGGCGACCTGCTCGTCGTTCGCTTGCAGGGTGTTTTAACCGCCGCTGAACAACACTTGGTCAAGACGCTGGCCGCCGAGAAGGGCCGCGACCTGCTCAAACAAGTACGGACGCACTTGATCGAAACGGCCCGCCCGATCATGGAAAAAATGGTCAAGGAGGTCACAGGGAAGCCGGTCGTCAGCTTACATCACGACATCAGCACGGTGACCGGCGAAGAGGTCGTGCTGTTCACCTTGGACGGGCCTCCCGTCTTCCGAGATCTACGAAAGAAATAGCAACGACGATCATCAAGACAACTCGAAACGCCAAGTCGAGGCTGCGGCGTGAAGTGCAAAGTAGCCCGACCCCCTTTTCGTTAGACTTCACAGTTGTGCATAGATGACGGGTTGCGCTCGTCGGCTCGCCATTGGCTTGCTCGCGGGTCGTGGTATGAATCGCTGGCCTTGTTATTGATACGTATCTATTACGAAAGTTTCTCATGGCACCTGCTTCGCAACCGCTCCGCGAACACACGTTCCTGGGGATGACACAGAGTCTTTGTCCGGAATGTTTGGCGTTAGTTCCGGCCAAAATCATCGTCAAGAACGGCGGGCGCGTTTATTTTCGCAAACGGTGTCCCACGCACGGACTGCGCGAGGATTTCGTTTGTTCGGAAGTCGGCCAGTTTGACCAGATGGAGTTTAGCTTGCCCGGCCGAGTGCCGCCGCAGATCGGGATCGAGCCAGACAAGGGCTGTCCGTTCGATTGCGGTCTGTGTACCGAGCATGAGCAGCACACTTGCGTTGGGTTGGTGGAAATCACGTCGAGTTGCAATCTGGCCTGTCCCATGTGTTACGCCGGAAGCGGCCCAGGGGGACACCACTTGACGTTCGACGAATGTCGCGCGGCGATTGATCGACTCGTCGAGGTCGAAGGGCGGCCGGAGGTGTTGCAGCTTTCCGGCGGAGAGCCAACGATTCATCCGGAGTTTGAAAAAATCCTGGAGTATGCTGTCGCGCAGCCGATTGATGTCGTGATGATTAACACGAACGGAATTCGGATCGCGCACGATAAGGCGTTTGTCGAACGGCTCGCTGCGTGTAAGCACCGGCTGGAAATCTATTTTCAATTCGATGGTTTTCGCGATGAGATTTATCGCAACTTGCGGGGAGAGGCGTTGCTCGACATCAAACTGCGGGCACTCGAAAATCTCGGCCAGCACGGGATTCGCACGATCCTCGTCACGACGCTGCAAACCGACGTCAACGAGGATCAAGTCGGGCCGATTGTGAAGTTTGGTTTAGAGCGGCCGTGGATCACGGGCGTGAGTTTGCAACCGGCGACCTATTCGGGCCGTTTTGTCCTGCCGGAAGTGCTGGAGCGGAGGATCACATTTCCCGACGTGATTCGGGCAGTGTCCGAACAGACGGACGGGTTATTTGCACCCGACGATTTTATGCCGCTGCCATGTGCCCATCCGAACTGTCACAGCTTGGCGTATGCGTATCGTCGGGCGGGAGAGGTCGTTCCGCTGACGCGATTTATTGACGCGCGCAATCATCTCGACCTGTTGGCGAACGGGATTACATTTGATCGGGTTCGTGCCCGACAGTTGATCGAGGAGTATCTTGGCGACCAGGGTTGTTGCAGCGGAGGGAGTTGTATTCCGTCGGAAACGGAGGATGCGGCGCAGGAATATCCGGTGACCAATGGACACGTCGAATTGAAGTTGCCGATCATTGCTGCTTCGGGTGCTGCGTCTCGCTCCAGCGACGAACATCACTTGGAAGAGGTCAGTAGCGAGTTTTTCCGCCGCGCGATTGCGGAAGACCTGTCGCCTGCCGACGTTTTTCGGATTACGATCACGTCGTTTCTCGATGCGTACAACTTTGATGTGCGGCGAGTGATGAAGTGCTGTATTCATCATGTCTTGCCGAGTGGCCACGTGATTCCGTTTTGTGCGTACAATGTGCTCTATCGCGATGGGCATGTCCCGCTGCCGGAGATTCGTAAAGCGGTTGAGTTGGCCAGCGGAATGACGGTGGAGAACTCCCCGTAGGTCAGGTACCCCGTACCTGACGATTGGAAACAGCAAAGGACAACGAACTCGTATCCGTTTAGCTGTTTGAAGTAACCGACCAATTCATGGGAATCCTCACCGAGGGTTAGCAACAAGGCTCACGCAAAGGCGCAAAGCTCGCAAAGGTGTTCTAACGTGGCGGAACCGTTTAAAAAGCGATTCGTGTTCCAATTATTTTGTAGCCTTTTTTGATTCCTTGGCGAGCTTTGCGCCTTTGCGTGAGCTTTTTGTTTTTACTTCATACGGCTAAACAGTTACCGGTTGTCAGGTACGGGGTACCTGACCTACAAGAATTATGCCGATTACCTATCCAATTTTGATGGCGTTGGCGATTGTGACGGGGGCAGTGCTCAGTCGCCGGACGCAGCGAGATTTGAAACTGACGTTTCGGCAAAAATGGGGAATTGGTCTGGGTGCGTTTTGCGGCGCGTTCATCGGCGGCAAGCTGCCATTTGTGCTGAGTGACTGGGACGGGTTCCTTAGCGGAGCGGCTTGGTTCACCGATGGCAAAACGATCATGTTCGGTTTGATCGGCGGATACCTGGGCGTCGAAATTGCCAAGCTGTTGCTCGACGTGCGCGTCAAGACGGGCGACTCATTCGCTGTGCCCGTCGCGGTCGCCGTCGCGATTGGCCGAGTGGCCTGTTTCAATGCAGGCTGTTGTTATGGCCAACCGACGACGTTGCCCTGGGGCTGTGTGTTTCCTTTGGTCGATGATCAACCGCGCCATCCGACGCAACTTTATGAGACGGCATTTCACTTGCTCGCGGCGGCGGTGCTGTGGCAATTGCAGCAACGGGGAATTTGGCGTGGACAACTGATTAAGGCTTATTTTCTGGCCTATTTCATGTATCGCTTTGTCAGTGAGTTCATTCGGCCAGAACCGCAAGTTCTGTTCGGACTGACCGCTTATCAATGGGGGGCGATTTTGTTCACGCCCGTGTTCGCGGTGTTGTGGTGGTGGGATGGGCGGGGGAAAGCGATGAACAGTGAAAAGTGAACATTTATCGGCGTGCCTCGCGAACCAAGTGTCCCAATTCGGGCAGGATGATTTTTTCAATGGCCAAGCGCACGCCCGCCGGAGAGCCGGGCATTGTAAGAACGACCAACCGGCCCATTAGGCCACCGACCGCTCGGCTCAAGATCGCGGCCGGGCCAATTTCTTGATAGCTGAGCATCCGGAATAGTTCGCCATAGCCCGGCAGTTGCTTGGTGAGCAGTTCGCAAACGGTCTCGAATGTTTGATCGCGGGAAGAGATTCCGGTCCCGCCCGTCAGTAGCACGGCGTCGATTTTTCCAGCGGCCGCGATGCGATGGAGCGTTTCGCGAATGCTCCGCGGCTCGTCGCGAAGAATGGCCCGTTCGGCGATGATATGTCCAGCGGCGGTTAATAAGTCCACGGCGGTTTGGCCCCCGGCATCAGTGTCCAGTGTCCGGGTATCGCTGATGGTAACGATTGCACAGGTAATGACTTGTGGCGAGGCTGCCCGATGTTCGGCGACCGGTTGACTCATGGTTTTGACCTTGAAAACGGCAGATTTTTATTGCCCCAATCCCCCACCGCCCCTTATACTAGAGGGAACGGACGTTGTCCAACGACCTCCTCAAACTGAGATGGGTTTCATGCGAACGACTTTGATTTTCTGCGTTGCTCTGTGTGCCGTTCTGCCATTGCAGGACTCGACCGCTCGCGCCGATATTTTTCTGCTGACGAACGAAGGCCGCGTGCGGGGAGAACTCCTCAATCGAGACGAGTCGCCCCGTAAGACTTATGTCATTCGGACTGAGTCGGGCGGAGAGATCACGCTCGAAAAGTCGCAAGTGAAACAGGTTCTCACTCCGTCGGCCACGCAACTTGAGTACGAGGAGATTGCTCCCAAGTATCCCGACACGGTCGAAGGCCAATGGCAAATTTCGCAGTGGTGCTTGGAGCATAAGTTGGTTGCCGAACGTCAACCTCATTTGCAGCGACTGATCGAACTCGAACCAAATCATAAAGAAGCTCGCGGGGCACTTGGCTATTCGTTCATCGATGGCCGTTGGATTCGTCCCAACGATCTGATGAAGGAGAAGGGACTTGTTCTCTACAAGGGGAAATGGATTCTGCCGCAGGAAGTCGAGATGCTCGAACTCAAGCGGAAGGACGAGTTGGCGGAAAAGGAATGGTTTCAAAAATTAAAACGGCTGCGGGAAGATTTGGCGAACCGCGATGTACTCAAGGCGGATCGAGCCCGCGAGTCAATTCGCGACATCAAAGACCCTTACGCAGTCGGTGCGTTGACCGATTATCTGGTCCGTGAGCAAACCCAACAAATTCGTTTGTACTACATTGATGCCTTGAACAACATTGGCACGAATGGGGCCTATCGGACGCTTGCAACGCACGCGATTGAGGATGCGGACGTGGAGATTCGCCTAGCCTGTCTCGATCAACTGGCGGGCAAAAAGCTGCCGGAAATCATCGCCTATTTCGTGCATGAACTAAAGTCGAAGGACAATGTTCGGGTCAATCGAAGTGGCATTGCGCTCGGCCGAATGAAAGATGCGACGACCGTGCCACAGTTGATCGACGCTCTCGTAACGGTCCATAAATTCAAGGTTCAGACGGGTCCACCTCCCGGTTCAACCTCCGCGACATTTGACAAGAATGGCGGTGGAGGTGGTGGTTTGTCGGTCGGTGGAAGTCCGCCGAAAATTATCTCGCAAGATATGCAAAATCGGGACGTTCACGATGCGCTGGCAATCCTAACGGGCCAGGAATTTAGCTACGACGTGGTGCAGTGGAAACGCTGGCTCGCCGCGCAAAAGAAACCCGACACGCTCGGCGTCCGCCGGGATGGAAAGTAGTTCGATAGCTGCGGCTTCCTTCGTTTTGCATTTTACGTTTTGACTTTTGCGTTTTCCCCAATGCTTTCCGTCGCCATTCTCGGTGCCAGTTCTGACCGCGCGAAGTACGGCAACAAGTCGGTCCGCGCGCATCAGCAACAGGGTTACGACGTTTTTCCGGTAAACCCCAAAGGGGGCTTGATCGAGGGCTTGATCGTCTATCGGACGCTGGCCGAAGTCCCGCTTGAGAAACTCGACCGGATCAGTGTTTACCTTCCGCCCGCGATTGTGTTGGGGCTGTTGGACGAAATTGCCGCGAAGGGTTGCGGTGAACTATGGCTGAACCCCGGCAGTGAAAGCCCCGAAGTCGTCGCGCGAGCGGAGATGCTCGGCTTGAACGTCGTGCAGGCGTGCAGTATTGTCGGGGTGGGGATGTCGCCGGGCGAGTTGGGGTGATGCTCGTACACGCGGCGTCTCGCCGCGTGCATTCAAATACCAAAGCGGCGAGACGCCGCTTGTACAAGTTCTACAACGTGATCTTCGTGCCGAGAACTTGTAAGAACGCCCGTATCCAAGCCGGGTGGGCGGGCCAAGCGGGTGCGGAAACGAGATTGCCGTCGATGTGCACGTTGTCAAAACCGGCACTCGGTTCTTGCCACGTTCCACCCGCCGCGATGATCTCCGGTTTGACGGCCGGATAAGCGGTACACGTCCGCCCGTGCAGGACATTTGCGGCGGTGAGGAGTTGGGCCGCATGACAGACGGCTGCGATCGGTTTGTTCGCAGTCGCAAAATGCTGCACGATTTTTAGAACTGCCGGATTGAGCCGCAGATACTCGGGTGCTCGACCGCCGGGGATCACAAGGGCGTCGTAATCTTCCGCTTTGATTTTGGCGAATGTCGCGTTGAGTCGGAAATTGTGTCCCCGCTTTTCGCTGTAAGTCTGCTCGCCCTCGAAATCGTGGATTGCCGTGGCGACCGTTTGGCCCGCCTCTTTGTCGGGACAAACCGCATCGACATGATGGCCGACCATCAGTAGCATTTGAAACGGGACCATAACCTCGTAGTCCTCGACAAAGTCGCCGACGAGCATCAAGATTTTTTTAGCGGACATGGGAAGACCTTATCGAGATGTCATGTATGGGCATCGACTCGTACACGCGGCGTCCCGCCGCGTGCATTCAAATACCAAAGCGGCGAGACGCCGCTTGTACAAGTTAAAAACCTCAGCAATTTACTCGCCCAGGACGGCTGGAACGAGATAATACTCGTCATCGTGATGCGGAGCGTTAGACAGCGCGTCCGCTCGCGGGAGGCTCGGCTGAACTTCGTCCGGTCGAAAGACATTGGTCAGTTCGACAGCGTGGGCCATCGGCTCGATCCCGTCGGTGTTCAGTTCGCTCAGCTGCTCGACGTATCCGACGATCTTTCCAAGATGAACCGTCATCGCGTCGAGTTCCGAATCACTCAGCCGCAAGCGTGCCAAGAGCGAAACCTTTTCAACGTCAGCGCGAGTGAGGCTCATGGACATTTCTACTAACTATGAACCCACTGGCTCGTTGGCGACCCACAGGGAGCAGAAAAAGGCGACTTACTTGGTCGCCTTTGCTGTTTTGCCCGACTTGGCAGCATCCACGGAGGAGAGCTTGAAAGGGGCTCGCTTGACCGTTTTGCGGACGGCACCGCTACGGATACATTGCGTGCAGACAAGGAGCGTCTTATTGGTTCCGCGACCGACCGTTACGTGCAGCCGTTGCAGATTGGGCTTGAATTGCCGCCGAGTGATACCGGTTACTTTCGTACCAACACCGCCCAAATACTTGGCCTTGCCACGGATCGTGACTGAATTTCCCATCTGGGGACCTTTACCGCAAACTTCGCACTGCCGAGCCATTACAACCCTCGATCCGGAATCAATGTAGGACGAAAATCGGAAACCACCAGTATACCCGGCATTTGACCTCACGCAAGGCGGGTTATTCGGTCAAAACGGGGGCTTTTCTGGAAGGTTGACGGTCGTAGGTTAGGTACCCTGTACATGACAAAGGTTTGTGATCAGCTATGCAGCGGACGGGGCATACATAAATAGTGTTAAGGCGAAATCCGTCGGGTACAGGGTACCTGACCGACAGCAAAGCGGGTTACGTGTGTGGCGATGGGGTCCCGCCGGAGTAAAATGGCTCAATTCCAACGATGGACTTTTCATGTATTTTTTGCTATGACAATACTATGGGCTGAACTGTTCCCAGAACACGCCCTCAACGTCGTTTTCACGTCCGGAAATCGGTTTTACTTCTCACTTCTCGCTCCGTTGGGTGTGCGGTCTATGGCCATTACCCAGGCATCGTCCTTCGCCACGATTCTCGTCGAGAGTGGTCTCCTCGTTGACGAGCAACTCGCCGAAGCAAACTCGTTGTTGGCGGGCGTCAAAGATTCCAAAACGGCTGCCAAAAAACTGATCGACAAAGGGCTAGTCACTCGCTGGCAGGCCAGCCAATTGCTTGCTGGAAAAAAGGACTTACACCTCGGCAAGTATCGTTTGCTGGATCGGCTGGGCAAAGGCGGGATGGGCAGCGTCTTTCTCGCCGAGCATACAATGATGAAACGGCGGGTCGCAATCAAGACCCTGCCGCACGACGCCGCCGAACAAACAGCCGCCGCCGAACGTCTACGAGCAGAGGCCCGGGCCATTGCCGCGCTCGACCATCGCAACATTATCCACGCTTACGACACGGAATTGTCCGGCGACAATCCATACCTCGTGATGGAATACGTGGCCGGTCAAGACCTGGAAAAGATTGTCGCTTCGACGGGACGACTCGACTTTCGCCGTGCGGCCGACTACATCGCCCAAGCGGCCGAGGGGCTGGCCCACGCTCATTCTCGCAACTTGATCCATTGCGACATTAAGCCTGCGAACTTGCTCGTCGATCCGCAAGGAACAGTCAAAATTCTCGACCTGGGTCTCGCGTCGCTTAAACACCCGGAGCAAGAGCAACCGCGGCAGGCCGACAATGTGCTGGGGACGGTCGATTTTCTCGCGCCGGAGCAAGCAATGGGCGCACAAACATTTGATCGCCGGGCGGACGTTTATTCGCTCGGTTGTACGTTGTATTTCGTGCTGACCGCGCAGCCACCGTTTCCCGAGGGAAGTTTAACGGAAAAGCTGATTAAGCATCAGCAAGAAGAACCGCGGAGCTTGCTGAAACTTCGCCCCAGGACGCCGCACGACTTGGTCCGCATCTGTCGCAAGATGATGGCCAAAAAGCCGGACGAGCGATTTGCCACGGCCGACGAAGTCGCGACCGCCTTGCGAAAATGGTTGACGTCTGCTGGCGACGATGTGCCAGACGATTCGGCCGATGCACCTGCGGCTACGTCGGGTGCGATGCCAACTGTGACAGCGGATGCGGCTGCCGCGACGAATGGAGCGGCCAAAGCGGCCTCTGGAAAACAACCTGTTGAAGCGTCGAGGGGCGGGAATGGTTCGCTTGATTTCTTGAGTGGTCTTTCGCCAGCGATGACCTCGGGAGCCAACCGTAAAACGGCCGCTGGTACACGTAAACCCGTCAAAAAACTGCCTGCGAAAACGGCTGCGAAAGAACCAAACGATAACGACGAAGCCGCCACTCCCAACGCCAACCGCAACAAATTCATTCTGATCGGCGCGGCCGCCGTTTCGGTCGTCGCACTGATCGCGATTGTCGTCGTATTGCTGACTGGCAATTCGCCGAAAAAGGACAGCGGCACCGACGGAAAGGGACAGGTTGCTGGAACCGACAAGGACGGCAAGAAGATTCCGAATGACGACAAAAACAAGGACGACAAGAAATCGGGCAGCAACAAAGAGACATTGCCGGAGAATAAGGGAACTTCAGACGGATCGGATAAATCGAAAACAACCAATGCGAACGATGTAAAGACGGCCCCGAAAAATTCGCATGACAAGTCCCAGGCCGATGATAAAAAGGGGAACGAGTCACCCGATAAGACGAAACCTAACGACGATAAATCGAAGACGGAGAACGGCCCGCCCAAGCTGGACCTGACGGCACCGGTTGAGCCGCCGAAGTCGCCTGACAAAACGGTCGTGCCGCCGAAACCGCCGGACGACAAAAAGCCGACCCCACCCGCACCACCAGCGGAACCGTTCAAGGATTATCCGGTTCTGGCCGATTTGCCTCCACTGGGTTCTGGCGATTCAGCCTCGGACGCCGTCTCGCTGGGGAAAATCCATCTCGCTAAAGATGGCAAGCTGGAACTGTCGTTTGTTTCGGCCGGAGGAAAAGGTTCGCCTAAGTTTAACGTCGCCCCATCTGCCGATGCGAGCAAAGTCAATTCCTGGGAAGTCCAGGTCGATGGTGCCGCCGATGCAAAGCCCTTCGCAAGTTTGGCAATGTCCAACGGAGAGTTGCAATTTCAATGGCTGGCCGGGGCGAAGGCTCCGCAAGATCAGTTCAAGAATGGACTGTTGAAACTGAAAGTCGGCGATAAAGAGCGGGTTACTCCATTGCGAAAGTACAAAGACGCGCAGCCCTTGGTTGTGGATGTGGATAAACCGCCCATGTCGGTTGCGGCGGAAATTGACGCATTACCCGACCCGGAACACGTTTACCTGCAAGTCCTCAAACTCGAATCGGCCGATCTCACGTTTGACACTAAGCCCGGCGATACGCTGTGGCTCAAGACGGCACCCAAACCGAAAGACCAGCCCCTGATGGCGATTGGTGGAATCGACGGGAAAAAAGCGACCGACAAGGCTCCCAAAGTTTTGGGACTGGCCTTTTCTTTCGTCGCAGTGAATAAAAATAAAGTCAAGTTCGACGCCGCCCCGCAGTATCAGTTTAACAATCAATGGTCCCGATTTGTTCCCAAACAAGTGAGTGCGTTGCTCGTGCAAGTGAAAGCCAAGCAACAAGGTTTAACCGACGGCCTTGCGCTCCTGACCGAACAGGCAAAAACTGCTAAACTTGCCCCGCAAGTCAAACCCAAGATCGACGAAATCAACAAGACGCTGCTCCCGGCTGCGAACGCTGAGGTCAAGCAGCTCGACGAACTGAACAAGATCATTGGCTCGGCCAACACCAAAGCCAAAGTTCACTATCGCATCTACGAAAAGATAGAGGATCGCGAAGTCGATCTCGTTCGCACACTCCCCCCCGACGTGAGGAAATAAAATCAGCAGCACCCATCGGCCGCGACTCGTCAAGTTGAACCGCAATACTCTGTTCACCGCTCGTTGTTGAATGCGATTTGTTTCCCGCTTCCCCGGCTTCTCCCATGCAACTTGAAACGATTGCGTGCAGCAACTGTGGTGCGCCGTTGCAGGTGCCGCCGAGCGCGAATTTCATCACCTGCAATCATTGCCAAACGAGCTTGGCTGTCCATCGCAACGATTCGGTCAGCTATACGGAAAAAATCGCTCGTATTGACAAGCGATCGCAACAAATGGCCGGTGAGCTGGCCCATCTACGGTATAACGATGAACTCGCTCGGATTGATCGTGAGTGGATAACCGAGCGACAAAAGTATGTATGGAAAGGTCAAAATGGAAATTACTCCGAACCCACCAAATGGTCGGCGACTGTCTGGGGTATATCCGCAACGCTTGGCGGTTTTTTATGTCTTGCAGACACTCTTCGCGGAGGGGGTAACGGATTGATTGGGTTGGTAATCGTTGGCTTCGGTTTTGGCGCGGCATTCTATGTAAATGCGAAAGCAAACGAACTCACGCGGGCCAGGGGTCGCTATCTTCGCCGTCGGCGAGAATTATCCGTCGAACAATTCCTGCCGGATGACATGAAGCCCCTGCCGGAACCAACGCCATTGACCGACGCGACGACCGAACCTTTGTCCCTTCTCCGCCAGCAACCTCATCCGGCCCGCCGGGTAGACGAGTCGTAATCCGCGACGTGAACAATTGGTCCGTCCCTATTTTGTGGCATTAACGAACCTGAAATAATTTTGCCAGCCGCGATAATTTTTCGGACAGCCGTCCTGCAGGTCGGAAGAATTTCACGCCAAGGCGCAAATCTCGCAAAGAAATGCGAGTGCGGCGAAGGGGATTGACGGAGAAACAGGTCTCGGAATTTCCACGAAAACAAACCTTGGCGAGCTTTGCGCCTTGGCGTGATAATCTTTGCCCTTCGTTGGATAAATTGGCTCGGCCTTCGGCCCGAATTCAAATCGCGCACGCCGTGGCCGGGCGTGGACGCCACGGCTAAGCCGAAGTATGGAATGCAAACGCCGTTCTCGAAAACTCATTCTGCGTCACGCATATTTCAACAGGCTAAACGACGGGTGAGGATAAACCCGTTTGGCTCCGCCGAGCGACGTAAGTTCGATCACAAACGCACAGCCGACGACTTTCGCACCCGACTTTTCGACGAGCGAGCAACAGGCTTCGACCGTTCCGCCCGTTGCGAGCAGGTCATCAACGAGTAAGACTTTCTGGCCGGGCGAGATGCCGTCGATATGAATTTCGAGCGTGTCGGTCCCGTATTCGAGTTCGTAGTGAAAGGCGTGGGTTTCAAATGGGAGCTTGCCCGGCTTGCGGATCGGCACGAACCCTGCGTTCAGTTCGAGTGCCAGCGGTGCAGCAAAGATAAACCCGCGAGCCTCGGCGGCAGCGACGACGTTGATTCCTTGGTCACGAAAGGGGGCGGCCAACTGTCGGATCGTTTCATGAAACGCCTCTGGCGACGCCAACAGCGGCGTAATGTCGCGGAACAAAATCCCCGGCTTGGGAAAATCAGGGATGGCACGGATGTAGGAAGTTAGGTCAATTGGCATGGAAGTGAAATCGCGAAGGGGGAGAACAAATCAGTGAACGCCAAAGGATCCAGCAATTCACATCGGAGTGGCAATTGTTCATGGCTGGTTTGTCAAAAATTTTGGCGCAGTAGTGGCCTTGCAGTTGGCAATAGATAGTCTCTGCGGCGAGTCAAAAAGTAGGGGTGCCTGAATGTATCTGGGTTAAGTTACGGTTTTGCAATTCAACCCTCTGAGGGTGAATCGCATCCATGCGTAAGAGAGCATATCGTGGTTAAAGTGTCCAGAATGCCAAGCCAGAAAACATCACTACGAAACGGAAGTCCGCAGGTGACGGGACATTGGCCTGGAG
>JAYUFG010000431.1:0-4035 GCA_043738845.1 Planctomycetaceae bacterium | reverse complement strand
CGCGAAGGGTCAACACTTACAAGTTGTCCTGGTGGAAGTTCGGAAGACGCAGCAGTTTATTTTCAACGGGCACTGTGATAGTTATTTATGACTCAGTCCTAAATCCCGTCGAACTCGGCCGTCAAGAATTTTCATACGCCACGTTTCTGGACCGTCTCCGAGAGGTTGCCAGCCGCCAATTGCCAGATTTAGACCAGTTCTTTGATCGGATCCCAGGACATGATCGGCTGGACTAATTCGCCCGGAAGTCCTCGGTTGATACGAACTTCGCCCAGATCGAGCAAGGTATGCATGATCGTGCCGAGGAGGTTGGGGATGGTGATCGGTTCGGTGGCTGGCTCGCCGCCGGTGCGGTTGGATTGGCCCACGACTTGGCCCATTTTGAGACCGCCGCCGGTGAACAGGAGCGGGGCCAGATTTCCCCAATGGTCGCGGCCGCCGTTCTTGTTCAGAGTCGGTGTGCGGCCCATTTCGCCCGTCACGACGAGCAGGATTTTGTCGCTCAATCCTCGATCGGCGCAATCCTCGATGAACGCCGCGACGGCATGATCGAGAGGCAAACCGGTGTAGGTCATGCCTTCTTCACAGCCGCAGTTATTCACGTCGGCGTGCATATCCCAGACAAAGTTGGTCGTCACGGTGACAAAGCCGCAACCCGACTCGCACAATCGGCGGGCGAGCAGCAGCAACTTGCCCAGCGACTTGGCGTTATCGACGTAATGGTTGTAGTTGTTCCACTTGCGGCTGATCTGGTCGGGAAGCACCAGTGGCGATGTGTCGTACTTGGCGATGGTCTTCGGGTCTTCTTTGGAAAGGTCAAAGGCGTCAGCCACGCCGCCCGTGATCGTTTGAAAGGCTTGATCCTGAAAACGGCCGACACTTTCGCCCGCCTCGTCGCGAGCCTTTTTGATCCGGTCGAGTTCGTTGAGCAACTGTCGTCGGTTGTCGAGCCGGTCGCGTCCCAAGTTCAACTGCATGTCGTGTTGTAATTCTCCGCCGCCGCCGGGAACAAACGGAGCGTACGCACTGCCGAGCGTTCCGGTCGCTTGAAATTTGCCAAACTTGTCTTGTTCGGCTCCGGTGGTGGGATCGACCGAGCGAGGAAACAAAGCGGCGTTGGTCGGCATTCCGCTGATCGGACGATTTGTCCCGGCCAATCGAGAATACCAAGAGCCGATGTTCGCGCCGAGCGTTTCTTTGGAAACGACCGGCTTGATGTCGTGATTGCCATTGCCCGTCTGAAAGGATCGCACAATGCTCAGTTTGTCGGCGAGCGACGCCAGGCGTTTGAAGGTTGCTCCGAAGGTCACGCCGGAAATTTTGGTCGGCGTTTCTCCGGTCGTGCTGTGAACACTGCTGGGGGCGTTCATCTTCGGGTCGAAGGTTTCAAACTGACTGGGGCCACCTTGAAGGAACAGAAAGATGACCGACTTGTCTTTGACGAAAGAGGCACCCTTCTCGGCGGCGAGTGCTTGATACGCCAAAAGTTGCGGGAGCGTTAAGCCGCCGAGTGCTAAACTTCCCACGCGGAGAAAGTCACGGCGGCCGCATTTTGGAACGGAATCGCCAAAGGTAAGCATGGTAGTTGGACTCCATTGAATGAACGAATGTTACATGATCGTCACGGTGCGCCGGGAGCGTAAGCGAAAACGGCTGGGATGGATTCAGTCAGTAACAATCTCAACATCCAGTCGCTGTTCGTGGAAGGTTTCGATAGCAGCGGGTGTTATGCTGGTTACGCCGATATCGATTGATTCCAAGTTTCTCATTTTTGTAAGTTGAAGAAAACCCACATCGGTTATCAACGTGCGCCGGATGCCTAAATCTCGCACGCTGTCGAATTGGGATAACGATGGGGCAACATCGTCGGTAAGTTCTGTCGACGAGATACCCAACGTACGAAGTTCCGTCAAATGCTGTAACTCCGCCACTCCCTTGTTCGTAATTTCAGAGCAACCCAGGCCCAGCGCATTCAACCGGCTAAGGCGGCCGAGATGCTTTGCGCCAACATCGGTGACGCCAGCAAAATTTAAATCCAAAACACGCAAGTTATGAAGGCGGCAAATTGCAAGCATCTGTTTTTCAGTGATTCGATGGTTACCCAACGTCAGTTCCTGAAGGGGCTCCATGTCACCGATGAGATCGACAATCTCATCGGGTACGGGCGAAGGATCATTGGTTATTAGTAGGTCCAATGAATGGGGACTAGAAAAAAAATGCTCTCCTAAAATAGACCTTAACCAACTCGGGCCCGGTGGGTCATCGTTAGTTAAATCCCCTTGTGCATTATATTCGTGGTGATACCTGACATGCGCACCCCACTGGCAGACTTTCGTCATTGATGCCTGACGTGTGTGGCCGTTCACAAACCAAGCACCATAATACGACAAAACTGCAGAAATTGACACCACAACGAACAGTGTGCGTAAAGAATATTGAAATCGCATCGTTTTAATCCCCTGCTGGGCAATCTCCAGCACGTCAATTGCGAACTTTTATTTTTTCTCGGATGGGTTCTTGGAATAAATTCCCCAAGGCATTGGAGAACCTGCTCCGCAGCAGCACCGCCGAAAAAGGGAACTCCAGAACTTCAATTCCTGAACTGGGCCCATAGTTCGCGAGTGATAAGTGGAACAAATCCCCGTTATGTTTTTTGGCCAGTGTCTCTCGCTGACCTGACGGCCGTTGAGACTGGGATACGTCATCCCCGTCTGGCGGATCGTGTTCGCCGACCCGTCCGCGTATTGATATTTGATCGAGGCACTGGTGGACATGCTAGCGAGTCCTTAGTTTTTTGCGAAATGGTACGAGTGCCACTTACATCAGGCGAAACCCGTTCAACGCGAAATTCATGCAGTAAACGCTCGTTGATCCCCCGAACTACGTTGACATCAGGCAGTTGCTTACGAAAATCCGCTAGGCCGTCATTCGAGATTTCGCCCCCGACAGCAATGTTTTTCATTTGAGGTGCCTCCCCGATTATGTCCATTGCGGCTATTGTCATCGTCGCGACATCGAGACATACGCCGCTTAAATGCGGATAGGTCATGACACGCAGGATACCTTTATCGGTGACACGCGTTTCTTGCAGTTCCACCAATTCGAGATTCACAAGTGCCTCGAATTGCGGTATTCCCGAATCCGAAATGTTCGTTCCATTGAGCTTTAGAACCTTTAATGATGGAATTCCTAGACCACAAACGTCATCGTCGGTTACGTTCGTCCATGAAAGATCAAGCGTTTCAATCGTTGAGCAACTGTTAAGCTGCTTCAAGCCGTTACCGGAAATTGGTAAGTCAGACAGATCGACAAAACACAGGTGCTCCAAATTCGCCAGATGGGCCATCCCATCGTTCGTTACGCGGGAATTCCGAAGGGAGAGAATCTTTAGTTCTCGCAAATGATCGACGCACCTGAGTTTTGTGTCATCAACGTCAGTAAACGCTAAGTTCAATGACGAAAGATGAATAAAATCACTCAGCAGGTCTATTTCCCAGTTCTTCATAATGACATTCTGGGAGATGATATGTTGCGGTTAGGGGAGGCGGATTGATCACGATATCCAATTCTTCAAGGTAAGTTTGTAACCGGACCTGTTGGATGACATTCAAACTCCGTTACATCTTGGAGGAATTCATCGCCAACGAGAAAAGATAGCCACTGCGGCGTGACATTCACGGTTTTAACTTTCGCACCTATTTGTCGAAAATGAGAGATGCCCTTTCGTTGAACGGTGTACGGATAAACGCAAAGTCGCCATGTAGTCATGCAAATCGCCATTCCCAAAACGAAAAGTATTGAAAATCGCAATTTGAATGTCAGATAGCACATCACCGATATTCTCCCATTTTCATCCGAATGACTCGATAAAGTGTCGTGTTGCACTTCTGAGCAGGAGTCGAGGGTGGGATATCTCCAGTCGCTGACGCTCCCGGCTCGCCCGCATAAAACTATGGTTTTTTGGCCGGGGTCTCTCGCTTGGCACCCAATAATACGACCGACTCTTGGCCCTCGTTGCACATGATCAGATCGGGC